>JBGUTM010000030.1:0-6904 GCA_045133075.1 Alistipes sp.
GTTCGAGGGCCGCTCGTGGGCTTCGCTCTGCACAGAGATTGTCGAGCGTCTGCCCGAACAAGTCTATATAAGTATGGATATTGATGCCCTCTCGGTGGAGTATTGCCCCAATACAGGAACTCCCGTAGTGGGCGGTCTGTCGTTCAACGAGGCGGTATATCTGATGGATTGCGTGGCACGCTCGGGTCGCCGCATCGTGGGCTTCGATATGGTTGAGGTGGTGCCGACACTCGAGAATAAGATTGACGCATCGGTCGGCGCACGAATGTTGTATAAGATGTGCGGTATCGCACTTAAAACCCGTAAATAACCGGATATGAAGAGATTGTTTCTGATTTTGTCGCTTGTGGCTATGACCTTCGTGTCGTGCCATAAGAGCGGAGTGAAGCTCGGCGCCGAGGCCGATTCGATGGCATACGTTATCGGATTGAATATGGGTAAAAATCTGTTACAGATGGACTCCACACTAAATGTGGATGTGGTCTGTGCGGCGATTAAGGATGCCTATAACGGAGCCGAGCAGATGAGCTTCGAGGAGGCGAAGGTATACTACCTGCGCCAGATGAACTACACCAAATATGAGCGTTTCAAGCTCTATGAGGAGCGTTTTCTGGCAGACCTGGCCAAGAGCGACCGAACATATACCCGCACAAAGTCGGGCATAACCTACAAGATTTCCGAGCCTGGTGATCAGCAGAATCTGCCTTCTTATCAGCGCGATACGGTGGTTATACGCTATAAGATTATCCGCCAGGATGGTACCGAGGTATACTCCTCGTATGAGCGTGCCGACACTACCCGTGCCGCTCTCTCAAAGATGATTGTGGGCTTGCAGGAGAATCTGAAGATGGTGGGTAAAGGCGGTAAGTTTACGGCCTGGATACCCTCCTTGCTGGCATACGGAGCAGGCGGTAACGAAGAGTTGGGGGTTGAGCCCAACTCGACACTCTGCTATGAGGTTGAGGTGTTGGATGTGGTGCCCTATCGCCGCCACAGATAGCAGAAAAGAGATGTTTTTTTGCTCGATTTTGTAAGATTGACGATTATTTGTATATTTGTCGCCCGTAAACGGAGAGAATAAACTTAATTAACTAAATAAATTTCAAAGAGATGAAAAAGATGATTATGTCGATTGCGGCTTCGATGTTTGCCGTAATTATGTTGGCTTCTTGCGGTGGCAACGGCCTTGTCACCAAGGGTAACAGCTCGGAGATGGACACCCTTTCGTATGCACTGGGTGCAAATATCGGCCACGGTATGAAGGCCGAGATGAGCGATATTCCGTTCGACTTTAAGGCTATTGCTAAGGGTCTGAATGAGGCTGCCCTGGATAAGTCAAACCTCACCCAGGATGATGCAATCAACCTGCTCCGTGAGTACTTTATGAACACTCGCAACGAGCGTGCACAGGCTATCGCCGAGCGCAATGCCAAGGAGGATAGCATCCGTCTGGCTTCGGGCGACTCGACTCAGGTGTTCCGCGTAGCTGCTGATCCCGAGATGTTTGCAAGCGAGGAGGAGCGCGAGGAGCTTTCGTATGCATTCGGTGTCGATATCGGTACCAACGTAAAGAATAGCGGCCTGCCCGTTCAGCTCTACTGGCTCAACAATGGTATCATGGATGTTCACACGGGTAATGCAAAGGTGTCGGAGGATCAGATTAACGAGTTCCTTCAGAACTACTTTATGGTTGTTCGCCCCCAGCAGAATGCAGAGCAGTCGGCTGCGTGGTTGGCAAAGATGGAGAAGAAATCGGGTGTGAAGAAGACCGAGAGCGGTCTGCTCTACAAGGTCGTTAAGGCTGGTGACGAGAGTGTCAAGGCTACCGATGACCGCGATGTGGTTGTTGTTCACTACAAGGGTACTACCGAGGATGGTACCGTATTCGATTCGTCATACGATCGTGGTGAGACCGCAGAGTTCCCCCTCAATCACGTTATTCCCGCTTGGACTGAGGGTATGAAGCTCGTAGGTAAGGGTGGTAAGATTATCCTCTGGTGTCCTTCGGATTTGGCTTATGGTCCCCGTGGTGCAGGTCGCAACATCGGCCCCAACCAGGCTCTCAAGTTCGAGGTTGAGCTTATCGATGTTAAGCCCTTTGCCGAGGCTGGCGAGGAGGCTGCTCCTGAGGTAGCTCCCGCAGAGTAATTTGCTCGATAAAACTAATAGTCGGCCCGACCCTCGAAAGAAGGTCGGGCCCTTTTTGTAGATTGCTCTAAGAGATGTGAAACCAATGCGATTGGGGTGATAAAATATCCCGATTTGTGATGATTGCTGCCATAAGTACGATATTTGTGCCTATAAAATCGACCTTTATTTTTATTTTTCGGATATTTTGGGCTATTTTTGTACCATATAAAATAGAGTAGTTATGAGAATTATTGCCCCTTCGATGCTTTCGGCCGACTTCGGACACCTCGAACGTGATACCCGGATGATTGATGCAAGTGCCGCAGAGTGGATACATATTGACGTTATGGATGGAGTATTCGTGCCGAATATCTCGTTCGGTTTCCCTGTGCTGAAGTCTATCCGCAAGGCCTCGCCCAAATTCCTGGACGTGCATCTTATGATTGTCGAGCCCGAACGCTATATCACGCGCTTTGCCGAGGCCGGTGCCGATATGATAACCTTCCACCTCGAGGCTACCGATAGGGTAGACGAGTGTATCGCGTTGGCCCGTGAGGCCGGTGTGAAGGTTGGCCTTTCGGTGCGTCCGGCAACTCCGGTGGCGGCATTGGAGCCGTGGCTGGCGGATGTCGATATGGTCTTGATAATGAGTGTCGAGCCTGGATTTGGCGGACAGTCGTTTATGCCCATCGCGGTCGATAAGGTACGCGAGCTGCGAGCTATGGCCGATGCTAAGGGGTTGCAGACAATCATCGAGGTCGATGGTGGTATCTCGGCATCGAATGCGGCACTGCTATTCGATGCGGGTGCCGAGGTGTTGGTTGCGGGAAGTTCGGTCTTTGGAGCCGAGAATCCGCAGGTGGAAATCGAAAAAATGTTGGCGGCGCGATGATATCGGTAGACAACGTATCGGTAAGTTACGGAGGGTGGACCCTCTTCGATGGTATTTCGTTCTTGGTCAATCCCAAGGATCGTATAGGTCTGGTCGGTAAGAACGGAGCAGGCAAAACTACGCTTCTGCGAATGATTATCGGTGAACAACAGCCGACCGAGGGCGCAATCACCCGCAATGGAGAGTGTACGGTGGGATACCTGCCCCAGCAGATGAAGGTTGCTGACACCACAACACTGCTCGAGGAGACTGCTACGGCATTTGCTGAGGTGCTGGCCCTGGAGGCGGAGATTGAACGCCTGACTGCGGAGATTGCAGTGAGAGAGGATTACGAGAGTGAGGATTATGCAGCATTGTTGCAACGACTTAATGAGGCTAACGACCACTACCATATTCTCGGTGGCGAGACCCGTGATGCCGATATCGAGAAGACACTGCTCGGCCTGGGCTTCCGCCGTGAGGATTTCGGACGCCCGACAAGTGAGTTCTCGGGAGGTTGGCGTATGCGTATCGAGTTGGCGAAGTTGCTGCTACGCCGTCCCTCGGTATTTCTGCTCGATGAGCCCACCAACCATCTCGATATCGAATCTATCCAGTGGCTTGAGGAGTATCTGAAAAATTATAGCGGAGCGGTGCTGGTGATCTCGCACGATAGGGCCTTTCTGGATAATGTGACAAATCGCACCATCGAGCTCTCGCTGGGTAAGATTTACGACTATAAGTTGCCCTACTCGAAGTTTGTAGTGGCTCGTGCCGAGCGCCGAGCGCAACAGATGGCTGCGTACCAAAACCAACAGCGACTCATCGAGAAGAGCGAGGAGTTTATCGAGAAATTCCGCTACAAGCCTACAAAATCGAATCAGGTGCAGTCGCGCATCAAGCAGCTTGATAAGTTGGAGCGCATCGAGGTCGAAGAGGAGGATTTGGCGACACTCAACATCAAGTTCCCCCCTGCACCACGCTCGGGCCAGATTGTGGCCGAGGTGAAGGAGGTGGGCAAGGCCTTTGGCGAGAAGAGAGTCTTCTCGGGGGCGGAGTTTACCATCACCAAAGGAGATAAAATCGCTCTGGTGGGTCGCAACGGCGAGGGTAAGACAACCTTTGCTCGTATGCTTATCGGCCAGCTGGAGCCTACCGAGGGCTCGATTCGTATCGGAGCCAATGTGAGCGTGGGTTACTACGCACAGAATCAGGATGATTTGATGAATGGCGAGTTTACGGTCTACGATACGCTCGACAGGGTTGCTGTGGGCGATATCCGTACCCGTCTGCGTGATATCCTGGGAGCCTTTCTCTTCCGCGGCGAGGATGTCGATAAGAAGGTGAAGGTACTCTCGGGTGGTGAGCGTTCGCGTCTGGCAATGGCGCGTATGATGCTCGAACCTCACAACCTGTTGGTGCTCGATGAGCCCACCAACCATATGGATATGCGCTCGAAGGATATACTGAAGAGTGCTATTCAGAAGTTCGATGGTACGGTTGTCGTTGTGTCGCACGACCGCGAGTTTTTGGATGGTATGGTCGATAAGGTCTATGAGTTCCGCGATGGTGGTGTGAGAGAGTATCTTGGAGGTATCTACTACTTCCTCGAGAAGCGTAAGCTCGAGTCGTTGCAGGAGCTGGAGCGTAAGAGTGTCGAGCAACCTGTGGCGGAGCGCGAAACATCGAGTGGAAAACTCTCCTACGAGCAGAAGAAGGAGCAGGAGAAGTTGCTGCGCAAACTGCGCAAGGCGGTTGAGGAGATTGAGCGCGAGTTGGAGGGTGTTGAGGCTGAGATTGCAGACTTCGATGCTCGCTTTGCGGCGGCAGCGGAGTTTTCTGCCGAGGACTACAAGGCCTATGACAATCTTAAAAAACGCTACGACCACCTGATGCACGAGTGGGAGAAGGCCTCGTATGAGGTCGAGATAACAGAAGGAAATTAAAATAAACACCAAAGAAAAAAGCGAAATATTGCGATAAGGAGAAAATATCCTGATTGTCTGCGAGTTAGGTTTGGGATTCAGTGTATTGCAGAGGTTGAAAAACAACCTTTTGGCAGAACTAAGCACAAGTTGAGTTCCCATATCGTTACCAGACAGTCAGGATACTTTTTATTGGTAATATTGTAGTATTCAGTAATTTGCGATATTTTGCATACCCTCAGATAACTCACTAAGAAGTAATTTTGCAAACAAAAAAATTAGTGAGTATGAGAAGTACATTTAAGATTCTCTTCTATGTGAAGAAAGGCAGCGAGAAGCCCAATGGTAATCTTCCGCTGATGTGCCGTCTAACCGTTGATGGCGAAGTAAAGCAATTCAGTTGCAAGATGGATGTTCCACCACGATTGTGGGATGTGAAAAATGGTCGTGCTACGGGCAAGAGCCTCGAAGCACAGAAAATCAACGCTGCGGTTGATAGAATCCGTGTGGACGTAAACCGCCACTATCAGGAGCTGATGCGCAGCGATGGTTATGTTACAGCCGCCAAACTCAAAGATGCTTATCTCGGTATCGGAGTAAAGCAGGAGACACTGGTAAAACTCTTCGAGCAACATAATGTCGAGTTTGCAAAGAAGGTAGGACACAGCAGAACCAAAGGTACATACTCTCGTTATTGTACCGTATGTAATCACATCAGGGAGTTTCTGCAACACACCTATCGTAGAACGGATATTCCGTTGAAGGAGCTGAATCTTACATTTATCAACGACTTTGAGTATTTTCTCCGTACCGAGAAGAGTTGTCGCACCAATACAGTTTGGGGCTATATGATAGTGCTTAAACATATCATTGCCATAGCCCGTAATTCGGGACAATTGCCATTCAACCCCTTTGCAGGATATATAAACAGCCCCGAAAGCGTTGATAGAGGCTACCTCACCCGTGATGAAATACAACGGATGATGGATGCTCCGATGAAGAGCAAGACACACGAACTTGTGCGAGACCTCTTTATCTTTTCGGTGTTTACGGGCTTGGCATATTCGGATGTCAAGAACCTCACCAATGACAACCTGCAAACATTCTTCGATGGCAACCTGTGGATTATCACCAGAAGAAAGAAGACCAATACCGAATCCAATATCCGACTGCTCGATGTTCCAAAACGCATCGTCGAGAAATATAAGGGTATGGGTAGGGATAACCACATTTTCAAAGTTCCGAGCAATAGTGCGTGTAATGAGAAGCTCAAAGATATAGCCAAGCAATGCGGTATCAAGACTCGTGTTACCTATCACGTTGCGAGACACTCCGCAGCCACGACCATACTCCTATCCAATGGAGTCCCCATTGAGACTGTCAGCCGACTGTTGGGACATACGAACATCAAGACTACGCAGATATACGCAAAAATCACCAATCAGAAGATTAGTCAAGATATGGCTGAGTTGTCTGCAAAATTGGAGAATATGGAGAAAAGTATTTGTAACGCAATATAAATAATGAAGAGTATGAAACGAGCAATAATCACAATAGACGAACAAGGAAGAGTACATTTCCCAAACGCCAACGCTAATGATATATGGATGAGCACACAGGAACTTGTAGAGTTATTGGGAGTAACATTCCCGACATTAAGTAGCAATATCAGAGCCATATATAAAAGTGGTATCGTCAAGAAGTATGAATCGGAACGATATATTACCCTGCCGAATGGTAACAGCATTGATATATATTCGCTGCAAATGATAATTGCACTTGCATTCCGCATTGATACCCACGAAGCATATAGATTAAGAGAAGCTATAATCTGCCGACTATGCCAAAGGAACACAAAGCCTGATAATCTGATGATGTATATAACACCACGCAATGCAAAATATTCCTGCTGAAATGAAAGAACGGTTGCCCGTTCCTCTACGGGTACAAAGGTAGTGCGGACATTGGATGAAAGGGG
>JBGUTM010000031.1:0-1622 GCA_045133075.1 Alistipes sp.
TAGGGGTATTTATGTTCGTGGGGCCTACGGGTGTGGGCAAGACCCTGCTGGCCAAGGAGCTTTCACAACACCTCTTCGACCAAAAACGAGGGCTGATTCGTATAGATATGTCAGAGTACAGCCAGAAGCACAACATCGCCCGTCTTATCGGTTCTCCCCCGGGCTACGTAGGCTATGGCGAGGGCGGGCAGCTCACCGAGGCAGTGCGCCGACACCCCTATTCGGTCATTCTGCTCGATGAGATTGAAAAAGCCCACCCCGAAGTGTACGATGTGATGCTCCAACTCTTCGATGAGGGCCACCTGACCGATGGCTCGGGCAGACGGGTAGACTTCCGCAACACCATAATAATAATGACCTCCAATGTCGGCAGCCGCGACAAGTCGGAGCGACCGACACGGGTGGGATATGCAACCTCGCCGACCGAAATCGCAACCACCGATGAGGAGCCGACTGAGTATCGCAAAGCTCTCGAGAAGATTTTTGCACCCGAGTTCCTCAACCGCGTAGATGATATCATCCTCTTCCGCACGCTGAAGATTGAGGATATAGAACGTATTGTGGAGTTGGAGTTGCAGTCTATTTTCACCCGTGCCGAGCGTATGGGCTACCAGATGGAGGTTACACCCGAGGCCAAGCGAAGCCTCGCCGAGCAAGGATACGAACAGAGATATGGCGCACGTGCTCTAAAACGCACACTCACAGATGCAGTGGAGGAGCCTCTTGCGACCCTTGTAATCGAGGGTCGGCTCCACGAGGGCGACAGGGTCATCGTGGAGCATACAGATCAGGGTATTACGCTCAAAGTGGCGTAATGCCTTGGGCTGTCTTTAGGTTGTTAAGTGCGGTATTTAAGGAGGTTATGGATAGCCGGGAGGACTACACAAGTTTTCTTAATCCATCAACCTCCTTAATCTCCTTAAATTCCCTCAACCACTTAACCTCCTTAGACACACCGCAGCCCCCGAATTATCAATTATCAACTCTCAATTCTCAATTTATTTGGTAGTTAGACAAATAATACTTATCTTTGCGAGCTTGAAAACCCAAAGTGGGTTAGCGTATTTTATTAACTTAATTAAATTTTATAGCAAAATGGCTGTTAAAATTCGTTTGGCACGACATGGTAAGAAGGGCTACGCTTTCTACCACATTGTTGTTGCAGATAGCAGAGCGCCACGTGATGGTAAGTTTATCGAGAAATTGGGTACCTACAATCCCAACACGAATCCTGCTACGATCGACCTGAACTTCGAGCAAGCATTGGGTTGGTTAATGAAGGGCGCACAACCTACTGATACCGCTCGTGCGATTTTGTCGTACAAGGGTGTATTGTACAAGAAGCACCTGCTCGGTGGTGTAGCTAAGGGTGCATTCTCGGAGAGCGATGCTGAGGCAAAGTTCAACAAGTGGCTCGGCGAGAAGGAGGGTAAGGTTGCCGCTAAGGTTACCAAGCTCGCTACTGACGCTAAGGCTACTGAGAAGGCTCGTTTGGCTGCTGAGACCAAGATCGCAGAGGATCGTGCAAAGGCGATCGCTGAGAAGAAGGCTGCTGCAGCGGCTGAGGCTGCTGCCGCAGAGGCAACCGAGGAGGCTGCTGAGGCTACTGAGACTCCCGCAGA
>JBGUTM010000032.1:0-1785 GCA_045133075.1 Alistipes sp.
GCATCGACACTCGCGGAGTCGGTGCATCTCCCCTACTGCACGATGTAATCTACGATGAGCGTTTCCGCTACATCCACCACGACATCACCCAGCCCTTCGATGTCGATTGTGACTGCATCATAAACCTCGCCTCACCTGCCGCCTACTACGCCGGCAACGACCTGGCAGCCACAGCTCTACGCACCGACATCCTCGGCTCGATAAACACATTGGAGATGGCACGTAGCAACGGGGCCAAAGTCATCTACGCCTCCTCGGGCGAGATTTACGGTCTATATTACGACCACTCGCCTGACGAGCATAGCGCATCGAGCCTGCCCCAGAGCTTCGAAATCGAGGGTAAACGTGCTGCCGAGGCTCTGCATCGAGCCTACGGAGGTGATGTGCGTGTTGCACGTCTGTTCAACACCTATGGTAGCGGATGTTCGCTCTCGGACCGTAGGGTGATACCTGCAATGATTATTGATGCCCTCTACAACCGCGACATAACCATCTATGGCAGTGGTGAGCAGCAGCGTACATTCTGCTGGGTAGGAGATATTGTCGATGGTCTGATTAAGATTATGGAGGCACCACAGTGCAAAGATATGATGATTTACAACTTGGGCAGCAACCACGAAATCTCGATACGCGAGCTGGCCGAGAAGATTATCTCACTGACGGGTAGCAGTTCGCATATCAACCATATAGCCGCCCGCCACAACGACCCGCGGCGTAAGATGCCTAACCTTTCGCGTGCCCGCAAGGAGCTCAAGTGGGAGCCCACAACCTCACTAAACGAAGGTCTGAAGCGCACGGTCGAGTATCTCGAGCGTGAACTGAGTAGTATGGAGTTTTCGCGGCGAACGTGGATAGAGGTAAACTATTAGGCGATACGCCAAGCTATCTCCTCGCGGATAAATTGTGCTGTGGAGGTCGAAGGCAGGCTCTCGACAAAGCTCTTCACCGCCTCGGCATTACGCTCGGCAATAGCTGCCAGCAGAGCCACAGCACCCTGACCCGCAAGGCGATTATCGGGGAACGAATCGACTATATTGTATAGAGCACCGAGGGCCATATCATCATCACACACCTCACTACGTGCCGCGGCCAGCATAGCCGCATAGCAGAGCAGGACATTCTCGGAGTGTGACCACTCTCCCAGCAGATCATCTATACGCTCCACCCCCGAGAGCAGAGCCATAGCTGCCTGCTCGGCAATTTCGGAGTTGATGATACCCGCAGCCCAGAAGTGAAAATCCGAAGGGACGATGCGCTCGGGGAGGGCTATCCACAGAGCTGCAATACGCAGTTCGCGCACATCCTGACGATATAAAAATTCGGCAAAGGCGTGGTCCTTGCCCTCGGCCTTGGCGCGGTCGCGGATAGTGTGTGCGGCAACGCCATAGTTCACGCCATACTGGCCACCATAACTACACATTGCATCTGCCGCCATACCGTTTCGGTCGCGGCGCAACTCGCCCAGAAGGGCCAACATTCGAGAGGTATTATCCGAGGCCATTGACTACTTGGCTACCTTAAACGAGCGACCATACTCGAACAGGGGCAGTACACTTTTGGCAAGAGGCTCCGTGCCACACGAAACAATGCAGGTGGCGAAGTCGGCCACGCGACAATCGACCTTAATTTTATCCTTCTCGCCCGCCTCGGTGACATACTTGAGCGATGTGTCGCCCGAAGGTTCAATCTGCAACATCACAATCTCACCCGAGAGATCGGTGGCAGGCACCAGGCCCTCCTTCTCGCTAAAGCGGCAGAGTACATAGTTAAACTTATCACTACTGG
>JBGUTM010000033.1:0-7682 GCA_045133075.1 Alistipes sp.
CGAAGCAGGGTGCTTCATATTTTATACTCTTGTCGGTCATCTTGTATTCTTTTTCGATGGTTACCTCTCTGCCGCAGAGCGAATCTCGTCCGGAATATCGCAACGAACGTAGATATCAACATAGCTGCTATCATCGAGAGCTGTCCAGACCATACGCTTCGCGGTGAGGTCGGTCACAACATATCGGTGCATCCACGCACCATTGCCATAGTCATAGTCGCCACGAATGACGGCTCCGGCCTCCTCATCGGTGTAGATGAAGTAGCGGCCCGTGATGTAGCGAGTCGAAAACGAGTCGGTATTCTGGAACATCTCGAACGAACGCTCCTTGCGGTCGAAATTGACGTAGACATACAATCCCTGGGCAAGCGGAGCACCGCAGCTGCTCTCCAAACGCCAACTACCCGAGATGTTATGCGGGGTAACATTGAGGTATGTCGGTATCTCGGCCTTGTCGGTACAGGCTCCCAGCACGAGCAATACGGCCACAGCCATCGAAAGTTTAATCAATCTTTTCATATCTTTTTCTATCGTTTTTCCTTTTCGGTTATAATCTCTATTTTACGGTCGCGCGGTGGTAGGTTTTTATTATCTACGAATAGTCGCAGTGGCTCTATCTTGCCCCTCTCGCTCGGCGTGTAGCGAATCACTATCTCGCCCTGCTCACCTGCACGAAGCGTTTCCGGCTCCGCAGTGAGGGTTATCTCAGGCGAAGAGAACATCACATCTTTACTCGGCTTAATATCGCTCTTTCCGCCATTCATACAGGCGATACGCACCGTCTGCACACCTCTATTTCCAAGGTCGAGGTTAATGGTTCTATTGCGTAGTAATAACGACCCGACGACGTGCGGATAGTCGCCCGTGCGGTCTGTCGAGGGGTGGACCACACCATTAATATCAATAATCGCGGTGGGCATCTGTACCGAGCGATCGGTGTAGATAAATAGTCGTTGGCGCATCACCCCCGGGTGGCCTTTCGGAGAGTAGGTTATCTCGATTTGGCTCCACTCTTCGCACTCTACAACCTTACGATCGTGGTCACATCGTACACATCCACAACTTGTCGTAATGCGAGTGATGGTTATCGGGCTATTACCGACATTCTGCCACTTTATAATCTTTGTCCTACTGCCACCATCCTCCTCCATCGAGCCGAGCTCCACAATGCGACCATTCTCGAAGTGCATATCCTGGCTCTTTAGTGTCGGGGGATTGGCTACGCTATCGCGTATATATTGCGGTATTATGCGTATCTGCGCAAGGGTAGGGATTGTGACCGCAGTCACAACCAAAACCAGAAATATGCCCTTCGCAATCCTCATATCCTCAGATTATAACCAGCCGTTATCGTTTATCTTTTGGCGAACAGTGATATTGAACATCTGCTCGATAATGGGCGTATTGCTATTCAGAATCTTGATTTGCGCCACGGTCGAGCCGCACTTCAACCCCTTGAATGCCACCTTGCCACCCTCGAGCATCTCGCACGATGCGATACCGTCATCGAGAATATCCACCGAGAATTGAGCACCCACAGCCTCGATAAAGTAGCGCGAAGGGGACTCCACAACCGTTCCGGTGACCTCAATGGTGATATTCGGGAACTGCATCTGCTGACCCGCATCCGCAATCTTTGCCAACAAAGCCGCGGCATTGACCTGACCTGTACCCATCTGCCCCTTATAATCGCCCAGATTGAAACTCATGGGCTGAATAGGGCCTAAATCGGCAACATAACGGCAGTACTGTTTCTTGCCGCTCATATATTGGTCTATCGGAGTAGCCGTTTCGTGGAGCAGGTCGTATAGCTCCTGTGCCGTAAGGTGACGGCGTAACTGCGTAGCATAGGATATCGCCAATGCCGCAACTCCCGAGACGTGGGGACACGCCATCGAGGTACCCTCCATATATGCAAATCCGCTCTCGCTGACGTGGTAAGGCACGGTCGAGAGGATACAACCCTCATCGCCATATCGGCCACCTTCCCGGCGATACTCATAATAGTAGTCCTGATCGCCACCCGGAGCCGAAATTGTCGTTCCCGGGCCGTAGTTGGTGTAGACCGCAGGGGTGAAGTCAGCCGCCGTGGCTGCAACCGATACATATCCCTCGGCAGCTCCCGGGAAACCTGCGGCAGCAGCACTCTCGTTACCACCGGCAAAGATTGCGATACCGCCCTCTATAGCTCCGTTGGGCGAGCCTGCATTGTGGGTAAAGTATTCGAGAGCCTCCGACTCGAGCGGAGAGCCCTGACGCCACTCCTCTTCGCTGGCAAAGCCCGCTTCGCCCCAATCGTAGATGTTGGCCACCGGCGAAACATATCCCCAACTACACTGCAAGACCACAGCCCCGTTATCGGCAGCATACTTAATGGCTCGCACGGTCGAGAGCAGACTGGTGGCTACGTTGCCCGAGAATATCTGGCAGACCATAATCTTCACACCGCTGCCCTTATTACCATCACCGCCGGCAATCGAAGAGATTCCCTCGCCATTATTATTTGCTGCCGCGATAACACCTGCGACGTGGGTACCGTGACCCGAATCCTGAACATTATTCCAGGTGATTTCTCCCGAGTCGTAGACGAAGTTATAGCCATTCACATCGCCCTTGTAGCCGTTATTGTCGTTGTCTTTATCCGAGCCAGCAATCTCATCCTCGTTAATCCATATATTCTCTTTAAGTTCGGGGTGCTCGATAAAGATACCCTCATCCAAGATTGCCACAACCACCGAATTATCGCCACGCGAGCGTATCCACGCGCCCTCGCAGCCCACATCGGCTCCGGCCACAGACTTCTTGACCTCACCCTCGTTAAACCGATCGCCGCGGTTGATAAGGTTCCACTGCTCGGCCAACAACGGGTCATCGACACCGGTACGTGTTGAGCGGCTCATCCTCTGCAACTGCTCCATAGAAAGTGGGGTAGCCTTACCTCGATAAGCTCGCTTGATGGTGCGGTTGAAATCGACCCTCTGCACCTGACCGAGCGCGGCAAAACGCGCTGCAACAGCCGAGGTTGAGAGGTCCTTGTCGAATCGCACGACAAACCAACGATGCAATCCGTTTGCGCGTGTACGCTCCTCGGTGGCTTCGTCTATGGGGAAGAGACGTTCGATATGACAACCGCCGATAATCGACAAAACCTCATCCAATGAGGGTACACCACTGCGTGTGAGCTCTCCGCCACGGGTCAGCCCTGCACTCTCGAGCATCTCGACAACTTCGGGTGTGAACTTTACGAGCAGTTCGCCATGAACGTAGGCTGCATCCACATCGGGAGCCTTCTCGACTATGGTCTTATGTGCTGTATCGGTCGCGCAGGATGCCATAGAGAGCATCGCCACGCCGAAAATTGTATATAAAATTCTATTCATCATCCTTACTTTATTGAGTCCGTAACCTCATCCTCGCCCGTAGGCTTATTCTTGGTGGGGTAGAGTGTGTAGTAGTAGTCCAGGCTGGGTGGTTCATTGCTGAAACCTGCCGATATTCCGTCAGTGGTTTTACCCTCCTGATTGAAGATAAAACTGTATGGAGCCCAGATGTCGAGTGCAGGGTGATACAACAGCCAGTCGGGCAACTTGCCGGTGAGGCGGTTGTAGTTCACGGCGAACATCTTGGTTGTGGGCATAACCTTCTTCTTGCCGATAAGAATGTCGGGCAACGAATCGACAGCCATAACCTCGGCCTCGCTCCATACGGGAACATCTGCATCATCCTCGAAGTCAGGCAGTGAGCCGTGTAGGTAGTTTACCGAGAGAACCAGCGTGTCGAGCTTCTCCCACTTGAGCAGATGCTTCGGGAACTCGGGCTCCTCGATAAATCCGCCCACATCGCTTTTGACCGTGTTGCTCAAATCATAAATCGTGTGACGCTGGTTGGCATTCATAATCAACGTGCGAAGATTGGGAAAATTCTCCTCTGTGATAATGTCGGGTATCGACATAAAGTTATTCGAGCCGATATTCAAATACTCGAGATTCTTGAGCTTGGCCAGTGCGGGAGATAGCTCCGTAAGTCCGTAAGCACCGATTGTGAGTCGCTTGAGCTGGGTCAGCTCTGCAATATCCTCACCGGTCGAAAGGCTCAACAGGAAGGTGTTGGCATTACCGAAGAAGTACAACTCCTCGGCAGCGGTCAGATAACGCACCTCGAACGGCAACTTCTCCTTCGAGAAGAACATCGTAAATTTAGCCGAACGCACACGTCCTCTCTTATCCTCGGTGAAACCCTTCATACCCTCCTCCCAGAGGGTCACATTATTCCACAACTCCATACGCTCCGAGGCGTTCCACTGCGCGAGTGTGTTGAGCGAACGCGAGATGCAGAGCAGTGCCACCGAGTCACCCTGGCGACTATTCTCAACGATAGGCTCGGCAGCCTCCTGAGTTACGGCAAGTCGATCCTGACGCGAGAGTGTGAGCGTACCATTCTTGGGTCGCAAGACCACATCAGCCAGACGCTCGCGCGGAGAGGTGTTGATATCCCAATTGAATCGTAATGTCACCTCGCGAGGGCGCACTCCGCGGTTGAGATTCAGCTCATACTTCTCACACTTGAGCCAGCTCGAATTGATTGGTATATCGACACTGAACTCGACATTAGAACGCACCTTGACATCGAACCATCTTTCGCCATAGGCCTCATAGTTGGCAACTTCGACCTCCGGCTCCTCAATCTCGATGGCATAGGGGAATCCCTCCTGCAAAACCGAGATGTCGGTATACTTCTTGGTTGCGACATTCTGGATGCGGACAACGCCACTGCGCGGCTCAGCCGTGAGGGCCGAGTCGATAATAAAGGTACAGGGCGTGGAGCCACGTCCGTTTGCGGGAGAGATGGTAATCCACGGCTTGTCGGTCGAGGCGATCCACTCATCCTCAGCCGCCACGCGGACGACCTCGCGGCCGCCAATGGCTCCTACGGCAATATCTCGGCGATTGGTGCCGAACTCGACCGTGCGATCCTTGGTGCAGGCAGCCAGAGTTGCAATTGCCAAAATAGTAATGTATATAGTTCTCAATTTCATATTATTATCCTCCGAAAATTACTCCAGCATATAGTCGCAGTTGATAATGTTTTGCGTCTTGTCGTAAATCAAAATATAAGCTCCGTTCATCCACGCATAACAGATATCCTTGGCATCGAAGATGATGTTGGGGTTATCGCTAATCTCGAGGTAGTAGATAAGGGTCGAAATCGTATCATTGATGGCCCCCAGGTTATTTGAGCCGATGTAGAAGCCACGCAGGCCCTTGTGATTGAACAGACCCGTAGGCCACTCCTTGAGGCATCGGTTGCCATCGGCATCACGCTGTGAGCGCACTGCATATACCGTCAAATCCGAACAGTCAAGTGGTTGGGTCGGGAACTTATTGAAGCGGTTGAACGACACATCCACACCATATAGGTAGGGCATATTGCCTGCGTGCATCTCACGCGGAAGTTTAGTCAAGTAGTTATACGAAAGGTCGAGCGAGACCAAATCCACCGAGTTGCGATAGGTGAACGAGCCATCAGGAATCTCCGTCAGTCCGCAGGCTCGCAGAATGATATATGATACCAGCGAGTTACTCTTGGCCAATGCCACGGGATACTTGCCCAGGTTGTAGTTTTGGGTAAGGGTGAGGGTCTCGACCTTTATGCCCTTGAACTTCTTGGCATGGTCGCTCTCGTTCTCGCCCTCGAAAGAGCGTATGTCGTTACCCGAGAAATCGACCGACTTGATGGTGTAGAGGCTGTTTGCCGAGAAGATGTTGGGGAACTCGGTCAGCTTGTTATAACGCATCGAAAACGACTCCATATCATCCGTACCACAGAATACATCTGTATCGTGAGGAATCTTGCTTATCTGGTTATTATCGAGGAAGAGCTGCACCGGTGCGAACTCCTTGCCCAGCGGCTCCTCGATGAGTGCAATTTTGTTGAGTGCCAGATCGAGCAGACCGAGTTTCTTCATATTGCGGAACTCCTTGGGCAGTACGGGCAGGTTATTCTGACGAGCGTAGAGAATCTGTATCTTCTCGGCTGCGGGGCCACTGGCCAGGCCTCGCACACCCGCAAGGAAATCCTCAGCCTCCCACTGCTTGTTGTTCGAGATGTTGAGCGAGATGAGCTCCGGCATCCTGGTAATCACCATCGGGAACTTTGTGAGGTTGGGGCAGTTGTAAATCTCGATGTCGGTGCAGGCCGTGAGTTCAGCCAGCTCCTCGGGCAGGGAAGCAATCGTACTGTTGGCAATATATAGATACTCCAACTTCTTCAGGTTTTTAATCTCCGAGGGTATCGAAATCAGACCATTACAAATCGTGCCGTGATTGGTGTCATACTTCACAATCTCGCGCTGAACGCCACTGCGCATATCGAAAATCTCCTGCTCGCTCAACGTGTCGTATAGCGATATCGCCGGGATGCTGATGCCGTGCTCCTTGAGTGCTCGTGCGCAAGGCTCCGACATCTGGCTGGCGGGGTGTATCTTTGCCAGCAGAGCCTTGTGGTTGGCCATTCGGTTGCGATTACGCTCCGAGAGTGAGGCCGAGCTATCGAGTGTCGGATCGAAATTGATTATGTTTGTATCGTTGTGAGTGCCCAGGTAGAGCTCGATAAGCTGGGTCAGCTGACCAATGGCCGGCGAGAGCTCTCCTCGGAAGCCGAAGTTGCTGATATCGATGCGAGCCACACGTCCGTTGGAGTGCAACTCCACGCCGGGCTGGTCTCCCCACAAATCCACATCCTTATTGAAATTCCAATTTACGCCACGGGCAAAGTTCTCACCCGTATAATTCCAGTTATCACCATCGAGGCTCTCCCAGATAAGATAGAGGGCGTAATAGTCTTGGATATAATCATCCGCCTCATAGAGGGTCACGGGTGCCGAGACCTCGGTTGTTTGGTTGTCTACAACCTCAAAGTCGCACTGTTTGGGCGAGGTGCAATCCTCGAGCAACACCTTGCGCTCATCAAGGGTCTCATAACGAGTAATGCGGTAGCATCCTGCAGGCAACGAGAGTAATGTGTCGCAGAGGATTGACGAAGTCTGATATCCAGTCTTATCGCTCTGCTCATCATCCAGGTCGAGGTGCAGTGAGAACTTCGCCGGCAGTCGCTCGAAGCGGATAGGGTTGGTGGTGCTCCCCGAAGGCATAACCTCGGCAACGGTGATATTCACAAATCGAATCTCGTCAAAGGTATATTGACGCTCAACGCCCTTCGGAGTGGGTTTGTTACCAAACTCCGACATATCCTTCTTGAGCGAGAAGCGCACCTTGCCACGCGGTGTGACATTGACCGTCAGGTCGTGCACGAGCAGTCCTCCTTCGGTGACAACGAAGGTGTTATTCTCTCCAACCGTGCCGATGTAGAGCTCCTCATCGTTGGCATCGTAGAGTCGAAAGTTGAGAATCTTATAGTTGCCAACCAGCAACTTGAGTGTAGAGCTACGCAATCCGTGCTCGGCCAGCTCCGCATCGGCTGCCTGCAAGGTCAGCGTCTGGGATATGGTGGTCGAGTTGTAGGAGAGCGTAACCTTTACCTTGCACGCATCGGAGAGGTACTCCAGACGTGAGGTTATGGCTCGCGTTGCACTCTGTGTGGCGACATTGCCGGCATCGTATGATGCCTGCTTGTAAAGTTTGAATTGAACGTGTCCGTAGCCGTGTTCACGATTGTCGATACCG
>JBGUTM010000034.1:0-2295 GCA_045133075.1 Alistipes sp.
GGAGTACTCATCTGAGTTGTGCGGCTTGATGGTTACTTACCCCTCGACACACGGTGTGTTCGAGAGCCGCATCCGCGAGATTGTGGATGCTGTACACGATGCTGGCGGTCAGGTATATATGGACGGTGCAAATATGAACGCACAGGTTGGCTTGACTAACCCCGGATATATCGGAGCCGATGTCTGCCACCTCAATCTTCATAAGACCTTCGCTATGCCTCACGGCGGTGGTGGTCCGGGTGTAGGTCCTATCTGCGTTGCGGAGCATCTCACTCCGTTCCTGCCCTCACACTCTGTGATGACTACGGGCGGTGAGGATGGTATCACAGCAGTCGCTTCATCTCCTTGGGGCTCGGCTATGCTGCTGCCCATCACCTACGGCTATATCAAGATGCTCGGCGAGGAGGGTTTGCGCCACGCAACCGAAATGGCTATCGTGAATGCTAACTATATGTCGTCAGCTTTGAAGAGCGAGTATCGCACTTACTATTCTGGCGAGACAGGTCGTGTGGGTCACGAGATGATTCTCGACCTCACGAATTTCAAGAAGGATTACGGTATCGACTGTGGCGATATCGCACACCGACTGATGGATTACGGCTTCCACGCACCTACGCTCTCGTTCCCCGTACACGAGACGTTGATGGTTGAGCCTACCGAGTCGGAGCCTAAGGCTGAGATGGACCGCTTTATGGAGGCGCTGGTGCAGATTAAGCGCGAGTGCGAGGCTGCAGCCGCATCGGGCGAGAAGGATAACGTAGTGGTGAATGCTCCCCATACAGCCGTTGAGCTTGCGGGCGAGTGGTCACATCCCTACTCTCGTATGGAGGCCGCCTTCCCGCTGGAGTGGGTTAAGTGTGCGAAGTTCTTCCCCTACGTAACCAAGATTGACAACGGCTATGGTGACCGTAATCTTGTTTGCTGCAATGTAGATTAAAAATTTGCTTATGACGCAAAAAAAATAGAGCCATTTTGGCTCTATTTTTTTTCATATTTGAGTTCTAACCATAGATGTTTTATCCATACTCCAATTAAAATAGGTAAAACAATAATAACGGCAGGATGGTATATAAGTGCATCGTGGAAATTGCCATAAAGGGCTGATATGCAGGCTCGTGTTATACCGCAACCCCAACATTCTATTCCAAATAGTCGTCTGTATAGGCAAAAACTCTCCCCAGTAAACCACCAATCATAGGGTATTATGTAGATGGCTATGGGTAAAAATAATAGAAGGAGGCTTTTAGTCGTTATTTGTAATGACATTACCTTGTGCATCTGTGAATTTGCTCAATAAAATCATTATAAAGTCAATCAGCACCCAAATACCACAACCTCCAAGAGTAATTAACTGAGCAACTCCAGTTGCAGTCTTTCCGACATAAAAACGATGAATTCCAAGTCCTCCTAAAAAGAAACATAGTAATAGAACGATAAGCCATTTATTTTGGCTTGTCTGGCGAGTTGGTAAATTTTCTGTGCTCATAGTTTATGAGGTTTATTGCTACCGACCCCCACGAGTAGCTGTATGTACAAAAAGAAAGTGTGGAGTCGATTAGTTTATTTTCTTGGAGGTTCTGGAATACCTTTGTGCAAATAAACAACAATTACCCCACACCCGTATTGGGTATGGAGCAAGAGTGCTGCCATAGATGTACCAATACAAGGTGACGAGTGTGTTGCTTTCTTCGCACAATGAAATTTTCCAGATTTCCAAGAAGAAAAAAGCTAATACACTTTCACTAAATATGTAAAAATATGTTTGCTATCGCACGGATAGCATCACAAAGTTAGTATTAATCATCCGAAAAACAAATTTTTCTTTTTGAAATTTGGCACTTCGCCGTGAAGTGTATATCTTTGTGTGCTTCAAACAAAAAGATAAAACTAAAAACAAAAAGATATGAAAGTAGAAAACGCAAAGATGGTGTCAGTGCACTATACGCTGACAGTTGATGGACAGATTGCAGACCAGTCACGCGAGGGTCAGCCCTTGCAGTTTATCTGCGGTACAGGTATGCTTCTCCCTAAGTTCGAGGGTGCTATCATCGGCAAGGAGCCCGGTGAGAAGGTATCGTTCACACTCGCTCCCGCTGACGGCTACGGCGAGATTATCCCCGAGGCAGTAGTTGACCTTCCCAAGTCAATCTTTATGATTGATGGCAAGGTAGCTGAGGAGTTGCTCACTATCGGCAACCAGATTCCTATGAGCGACGCTCAGGGTAACCGTATGCTCGGCACCGTTAAGGAGGTAGCAGAGGAGACCGTAAAGATGGACTTCAACCACCCGATGGC
>JBGUTM010000035.1:0-1669 GCA_045133075.1 Alistipes sp.
CCTTGATACCAAACATATTGCCGTGATCCGTCAGCGCGATACCCTGCATTCCGTCAGCTATGGACTTATCCACAAGGCGTTGGATGCTCGCCTGGCCATCGAGAATCGAGTATTGTGAGTGAACGTGAAGATGCACAAAATCTACCATTGGTATCAAGTTTTTTTTCGCGTTTTTAATTAGACTACAAATATACTTATATTAAATTGAATTTCTCGGCAAGAGTATTGCAAATTTATCAACAAATTTTTTGTATCTTTATCGAGACCAAAATTCACGCACCTTTAACAAAATTCAAAACCAACTTTTGATTATGGAAAAGAGAGAATTAGTAGTTTTGGCAGAGTACAACTCGCCAATGGAGGCCGAATTGGCAAAGTCGCTACTCACCAGCGCAGGCATCTACGCCGAAATCGAGAATGAGTTTATGTCTACGCTCTACCCGCCGGCAGTACCCTGCCGACTGATGGTCTGCGAAGAGGAGCTGGATACAGCTAAAGGGCTGCTTCATCTCCGATAATACCGGGGAAATTGGGGTAACCGGGAAATTGGGACGACTGGAGTGACTGGAGTGACTGGCCTTAATTATTCCAAATTTCCCACGAAGCTTCGGCCTGGGCGGTAAACATCTCCTGACCATTGATAGTGTGGGCTCCGGCCTGGGCACCGAGCCTCAAAAACTCGGTCAGAACGGGGTTGTATATTGTGTCGAAGAGGTAGTTTGCCTCCGTCAGCGCAGCATAGGGTAGCGCAGGAGCCTCCTCCGTATGCGGATACATCCCCACGGGGGTAGCATTGATTATAAGCCTGTATTCTGCAACTATTTCGGGGGTCACATCCTCATATGTAAGATCTCCTCGGGTCGTGTCGCGCGACACGATAAGGTGCTCTATACCACGCTCCGAGAGCACATACTGCACCGCCTGTGAAGCTCCGCCCGTACCGAGAACAAGTGCCTTTACCCCCTCAGCCTCACCACCGAGCAGAGTATCGAGCGAGTGACGTATGCCGACAACATCGGTATTGTAACCCGTGCGGCGGCCATCGTGACACTTCACGCAGTTCACCGCACCCACAGCCTGCGCCTCGGGCGAGATTTCATCGAGCAGGGGCATAATATCACGTTTGTAGGGTATGGTAACATTGAAACCCTCGATATCCTTGGGCAACAACGCCTCTATAGCCCCAATGTCGGGCAGTTCATAGAGACTATACTCCGCATCTATCGCCTCGCGGGAGAACTTGGTAGTGAAGTATTTGGCCGATGCCGAGTGTCCGAGCGGACGTCCTATCAATCCGTAGTGTTTCATTGTTTATACCTTTGCGTTTTGCAAAGGTATAAACAATTCACAAAATTAATACGGCTGTACCGTCTTAATTGACAATTATTTTTGCGTCATCGCTAAACTCCCTAATCTCCCCCAAAAACCACCTACCTGCTCTGTCATTCAGCAGTCGCAGACTGCGATTGCCATTCCTTGCCATTCAGCACCGCAGGTGCGCCTGCCATCAATAACTGCACGTCTAACAACTGCTCCCCTGTCGTAGGGGGGGGGTGTTAGCACAAAAGTAGATGGTCGCAGTGTCAGCTTTTGACACAAGGGTATTTTTTACGTTTTTTTTTGCAAAAAAGAAAGAGTTCGATCTACACGAACTCTTTCTCTCAAGCAG
>JBGUTM010000036.1:0-7991 GCA_045133075.1 Alistipes sp.
GACAAGCGTAGACCATATGGCTTATGATGTGACTATGCCCTTTATTCGTATGCTGGCAGGCCCGATTGACTACACGCAGGGCGCGATGCGCAACGCTTCGAAGCGTAACTATCGCCCCGTGAATCACGAGGCTATGAGTCAGGGTACACGCTGCCACCAACTGGCCGAGTATGTGGTGTTCTTCTCTCCTCTGTCGATGCTCTGTGACTCGCCCTCGCAGTATGAGCGTGAGAAGGAGTGTCTGCGATATATCGCCAAGATTCCGACAACGTGGGAGGAGACGGTAGTGCTCAATGGCAAGGTGGGCGAGTATATCGTTATGGCCCGCCGCTCGGGAAACAAGTGGTATGTTGGTGCGCTCACCTCGTGGACTCCGCGCGAGATAACGGTCGATTTGACCCCGATTTTGGGCACTTCGGGCGAGTTTAAGGCCGAGGTGTACCGCGATGGAGCCAATGCTGCCGCGCGAGCTTCGGACTACCGCTATGAGAAGATTGACATTCCCGCCGACCGCAAGGTGACTATCAATATGGCCCCGGGTGGCGGTTATGCAGCGGTAATATCTGAAAGATAACGAATAAGATAACTATCTATGAAGCGATTGTTTTTATTGTTGGGAGTTGCACTGGCAGTTCTTACGGCAGAGGCGCAGAATCTCTGCAATGTTCAAGTGTTGGCTCATCGTGCCGGCCGTTATGAGATTGAGGAGAATACGATGGCGGGCTTCCGCTCGGCTTGTGACAATGGGGTTAGAGCCTTCGAGACAGATGTGCGCCTATCCAAGGATGGAGAGTTGGTTGTTATGCACGATGCCTCGCTCAAGCGTATTGCAGATATCGACATCAAGATCGAGGAGTCCACGCGCAAGGAGCTAAAAAAGGTGACCACCAAGCAGGGTAACTCGGTGCTTTTCGTGGATGAGTTGGTAGAGTATTTCAAGGATAGGGGCGATATCAACTATGTCGAGTGGGAGATGAAGACCCGCAAGTATGACGAGACCGTGTTGGAGGAGTATTGCAGAAAACTCTACAAAATGGTGATGGAGGGTAAGCCGGAGAGATCACTCTACCTGTTTTCGTCCTTTGATGAGCGTGTAATCAAGCAGATGAAGAGTCTATATCCCGATGCGGAGTGTATGCTTATTTCGGGTGAGCCGCTGAGTGAGGCACTTGTGGCTCGGGCTTCGGCACTCGGCGTTAGACGTATAGCCTGTAAGATAGATAAGACCTCGCGCCACGATGTCAAGATGGCGCACGAGAAGGGATTTGTAATCAACTTGTGGCCCGGAGGCTCAGTCGAGGACTTTATGCTGGCTCTCAGCCTGGGTGCCGATATCGCCTGCACCGACCGCCCTGTGGAGGTGTTGAGATTTGTCGAGAAGAGGCTCCCGTGGGTTACACCCCTCAAAGATTTGAGATAGGCTTCACTTATACACAAAAACAGCTCTCCAATCGGGGAGCTGTTTTTGTTATAGAGTACAGAGTACAGAGCAAATAGAGCACACTCCCTAACCTCCTTAACCTCCTTAAATTCCCTAACCTCGCAAACCTCGCAAACTCCCAGTTGCTACGTTACTCCTCCTCGAGCAGTTCGATGGTTGAGCGGAGACGGGTGGCGTTCAGGTGGGTGTAGATTTCGGTTGTGGAGATGTTCTCGTGGCCGAGCATATCCTGCACCTGACGGATGCTTGCACCGCCCTCTAAAAGGTGCGTGGCGAACGAGTGGCGGAAGGTGTGAGGGCCTATTTGTTTATCTATGCCGGCGCGTTCGGCCGCCTGTCGGATGATGGTAAAGACCATCACGCGAGTGAGTGCCGCACCGCGATTATTCAGGAAGAGGGTGTTGGTGGCTTTTGACTTAGACCTTCTCTTTTTATCCTCGTTGTTATCCTCTTTTTTGCTGCTCTTCTTGTTGAGGTACTCGGGGCGATGGTCGAGCCACTCCGAGATACGGTTACGGGCAGTGACACTTATCGGCACCAGGCGTTGCTTGTCGCTCTTGCCTATTACGCGGATGTAGCCTTCGCCGAAGAAGAGGTCGCCGAGCTGCAACGATGTGAGCTCCGAGACACGCAGACCGCACGAATAGAGCGTCTCGAGCATTGCGCGGTCACGGATGCCTTTTGTTGTTGAGGGGTCTATGGCGGCGATTATCTCATCAATCTCCTTGATCGAGAGGGTGTCGGGCAGGTGCTTGGCCGCCTTGGGTGTGGCGACAAACTCGGTGGGGAGGCTCTCGATGGCATCGGTCATCAGCATAAAGTTGTAGAAGGAGCGCACACCGCTTAGGATTCGCGCCTGCGAACTCTTCTCGTAGTGGTGCCGAGTGTCGGTCGTGGTGGAGGTTGATGCAATCTCCTGCTCGTAGAGCCACTGCATAAACCGCTCAATCATAAACGATTCGACCTTGGCCGGGGCAACGTCAAAGGTACGCAGGATGTAGTGCGAGAACTTTTCCAGATCGCGCATATACGAGTCTACTGAGTTTGCGGCGAGTCGCTTCTCGAATTTTATGTACGAGTGGTAGCGTTTTGCCGCATTGTTCCACCTCTCTGAGTTTTCAGCCATATTATTGCCAACCAATCGGACAAATGTACTAAAATTTGCCAAAAATATCATAGATATTAAGCGATTTTTTTCTACCTTTACACCAAATTCGATTAAGATCAGAGTGGCTATGGAGATTATTCTTTTGGTTGTGATATGTTCGCTCATCGTGGGCGTTATAGCAGGGTATATGTTCGGCAAGCGTGGTGTGGCCGCTGCAGAGCAGCGATGCGATGCATTGCAGGATAGCATAACGACATTGCAGGAGGACAAGACGGCATTGCAGGTCGAGCGTAGTGTCTTGCAGAGCGATAAGGCTCACCTGAAGGATATGCTGGATGCCGAGAAGCAACGAGCTGCAGAGGAGGATAAACGCCGCCGTGAAGAGTTTATGCAGCAGCTGGAGATGGTCAAGGGTCAGCTCTGCCACGAGACCTCCCGCTCGAACAGGGAGAGTATATCCGAGATACTAAAGCCCTACCAGGAGCAGTTGGAGGCTCTCAAAAAGCAGAGCGTGGATAATCGCGCCACGCTCGAGACCCACATCAAGACTCTGGTGGAGACGGGTGGCAAGTTGAGTACCGAGGCCGACCGCTTGGCTCGCGCATTGAGTAGCGATGTGCGTATGCAGGGTAACCTGGGCGAGAAGTTGCTGGCCGATCTGCTTGCCGGCTCGGGCCTTGTCGAGGGTAAACAATATCTCTTGCAGCACGCCATACGCCAGACGGATGGCCTAACGCAGAGGAATGAGGATACGGGCAAGCAGATGAAGCCGGATGCGATGATCTTCTACCCGGCTACCAAGAGCGTTCTCTACATCGACTCGAAGTTCAAACTGCCGACAAATCTGGACGATAATATGGATCCGGCTCAAGAGGAGGAGGTGCTCAAGGATTTCCGTTCGCGCTTGCGCAAGGAGGTGCAGAACCTCGCGAACCGAAGATATCAAGATCATAAATACGAGGAGTATGTCTCGTTGCCGTATGTGATAATGTTTGTGCCGAGCGACAAGGCTCTGATGGCAGTTACAACCTATGATAAGACGTTGTGGCTCGATGCCTTCGCAAGCAAGGTCTTCATCGCCAGTGAGCGTCATTTGTTGATGCTTATCGAGATGGTTAATGTGATGTGGGTGCAGCAGCAACGCCTCGAAAATCAAGATAAGATAGTGGCGCAGGCATCGGTGATTCTGGATCGAGTTACCGACTTTGTGGGCTACTTCGATGATATCGGCACGGCCCTTAATGATGCTGTTGAGGCGTTCGAGAAGACCAAGAAAAAGGGCATCGGAGGCGGACAGACTATCTCGGTTGCCGTGCGAGATATGCTCAAACTCGGAGCCAAGGGCCAGGCCTCGAAGCAGAAGAGGCTCGATGCCCAGCTGACGGATGCAGGATTGGAATAATAACAGCGTGGAACAATTTCCACTTAATTATAAAAGTCGATTTATGGCAAATTATATTGAACTGAATGCAGTAATCGAGGATGCCGAATTGGCAGAGATTATAGTGGCCGAATTGGCAGAATATCCCTTCGAGAGCTTTGCGAATGAGCCTTCGATGCTCAAAGCCTATATCCTACAAACGGCAATGGCCGACTGTATGGATCAGGTAAATGCGATGCTCGACCGATACCGAATAACCTCTCGCCGCTATGTGCAAATCGAATCGCAGAATTGGAATGCCCTCTGGGAGAGTAACTTCGAGGAGGTGTTGGTGGCAGATAAGGTGGCTATTCGCGCTCCGTTCCACGCTCCGCATCCCGAGTTCGGAACACTCGATATCGTGATTATGCCCAAGATGTCGTTCGGTACGGGTCACCACTCCACTACACGCCTGATGGTCGAGATGTTGCTCGGTATGGATGTTGCGGGACGCAGGGGTCTTGATATGGGTAGTGGTACGGGTGTGTTGGCAATCCTGGCGGCAAAGCTCGGAGCCGAGAGTGTTGATGCGGTGGATATTGACGATATGGCCGATGAGAGTTGCCGCGAGAATGCCGCGACCAATGGCGTTGCCGAGAGGGTATGCCCGATTTTGGGAGATGTACGCTCGGTGGCAGGCCGCAAGTATGACTTTATCGTGGCCAACATCAATCGAAATATCCTTCTGCGCGATATGCCGGCTTATGTGGGTACGCTCTCTGCGGGCGGAGTGCTGGTGATGAGCGGATTCTTGGAGGAGGATGTCGAGGCTATCACCGAACGCGTCCTGTCGCTCGGTATGGGTGCCGGTCGCCACAAGAGCGATGGCGGCTGGGTGGCTCTCGAGTTTGTCAAACAGATATAGCTTGCGGCATAGATGAAATCTTATAAGGCTCGCGGTATAGTCCTCAATACGGTCAAGTATGGCGACTCGTCAATGGTAGCGCAGTTGCTGACCGATGTGGGCGGGCGTTGCAGCTATATGGTGCAGGGGGTACGCTCCTCGCGGGGGCGAGGCTCGAAGGCTGCGCTGCTGCAACCGATGTTTGCCGTGGAGTTCGAGGGATTGGAGTCTTCGAAGATGGATATGCACCGCTTTCGCGAACTGCGCAGCGGTATCGTTCTGCAAAGTACACCTTTCGATGTGCGCAAATCGACCATAGCCCTCTTTATGGCAGAGGTTTTGTATCGTTTGATTCGTGAGAGCGAACCCAATGAGGCTCTGTTCAACTTTGTGTGGGGCTCGGTCGAGGCGTTGGACATTATGGATGAGGGGGTGGCCAATTTTCATCTCTGGTTTTTGGCCAACCTGAGCCGATTTCTCGGATTCAGCCCTGCCGGCGAGTGGCGTTCAGGGGCGATGTTCGATATGAAGGAGGGAGCATTTACCACGGTGCCACCCGGGCACTCGGCGGTGATGGATGCTCCGAATGCCGAGATTCTGCGCGACCTACTCGAGTGTGATGTGCGCTATCTGGCAGAGATAGGCCTTAATCGTACTCAGAGGGTGACATTTATGGAGGAGATGATGCGCTACTATGGTTATCATCTCGAGGCCATACACGCGGTGCGCTCGATACGTATTTTGCAGGAGGTTTTTTGATGAGATGCTGGGTTGCGATACTGATTATGGTTGGCGTGAGCTTGTCGGCCACGGCGCAGGAGGAGAGGGATACTCTTCGCTATCGGATAGATGCGCGTAGCGGAGTGGATACACTCGCCGATACGGTTCCCGATATTCGGAACTGGCGCCCCGATGATGTTACCATCGACTACCATACGCACCAACCACTTATCTCGATGACCTCGCTGGTTACGGGTATGCGTAGGGAGCAGCCCGAGAGGGTGTTTGTAATTCTGCCAAACAATACGTTGGAGGCGTGGGGCAGGGTTAATGTCTCGAATGGACAGGCGTGGAATTGGGGCCCCTATCCCAATAGTTACCTTGATGCGCGAACACTATCCTTTCCTGCTCCTCGATGATATAACCTTTTTTGTGAGGAGTACCGATGTGGGACCGACTAATTGACTGAAACTTTGAAGGAACAAACATATACTTTGATTATGAAGAGGCTACTGATGATGATTGCCGTGGTGATTTTTGCGCCGGCACTATTTGCGCAGACCCCCGATGGCTCGGGCGAGATTCCGCATATTGCTCCCGATGTTAAAGATATTAAAATAGCCTTTGTGACCGATGCCCACCTATTTCACAAGGGCGATAATACCGAAGTGGAGATACTGCCGATTATCGCCGAGATAAACTCATCGGATAGTCACTTTGTACTCCTCGGTGGTGATAATGTTTCGACAGGTTACGATAAGGATATCCGCGGTGCGCATAAGATTTACAGCAAGATTCGTAAGCCGCTATTCGGCGTGATGGGCAACCACGAGGTTATCCGTACCGATAATGGTAATCGCACACACAGAGAGCTGTATGGTTATGACCGACATCTGGTCTTCCGTGCCGGCGAATACCTATTTGTGGGTTTTGAGGTGGGATGTTACAACCGCGCCTCGGCCGGAATTGTACGTCAGGAGGATTTGGAGTGGCTCGAGGAGCAGTTTCGAAAGGCTCGCCCGGGCGAGAAGATTATCTGTGTGGCACACGTTCCGCTCAACTATGAGATCGCCAACCACCGTGAGGTTACGGCTCTGATGCGTAAGTATGACGTGAAGGCACAGATTTGCGGCCACGCACACACAACCCTGATGCTTAATGTCGATTCGATACCCTGCGCGATGGGTCGCCGTGTCAATATGTTGAGTAAGAGCTGGGGGGTGGGCTACAACATCATCGAGCTCAAGAATGATTCGATATACCTCTACCAAAGGCGTCTCGATCAACCTGAGCCGAGACTCTTTGCTGTGGAGAAGCAAGGCTTCTCGCCTGCGTTGCTCAAGCGTAAGAGTCACCCTCTGAAAATCGAGCCCGAGACATATGCCGAGGCGGGTGCCGAGCTCTTCAAGGATTTGCGACCTGCGGTCTATGCTGGTGCGCTGGTGCGTGGTGGGGCTGCATACGTTGGCCACTCGAACGGAACACTCTACGCCTTCGATACCGCCACGGGCGAGGAGCGTTGGCGTCACGATATGGGTGATATTCTCTGCGCCGAGCCTGTATGGCACGATGGCAAGGTGATTTATGTCTCGCCCACAGGTCGATTTACGGCTCTCGATGCCGCCACGGGCAAGGTCGTTTGGAGTACGCAGGCCAAGGGTGCCGTTACGGGCGATCCGGTGGTTGTGGATGATATGCTCTATTGCAGTTTCGGCGTGGGTCTCTTCGCGAAGATGAAGGCCGCCACGGGAGAGGTTGTCTGGACGACACGCTCGGGCTCGTTGCAGATGCAGTGTGTGCCTGCCGTGGCCGCCGGCAAGGTGGTGGTCAGCACCTGGGAGAATGATGTGCGCTGCTACGATGCCAAAAGTGGTAAACAACTATGGCGATGGGACTCTGGCGATGACCGATTCGACTTCGCTCCGGGGTTGATATTTCCGCAGATTGTGGGTGATAGAGTGTATGTGTCGGTGAATAAGCAGATTGTGGTTCTCGACCTGAAAAAGGGAAACCTTCTTTGGCGTGACGAGATGTTTGCTTACCGCAAATCTATGGGTCTGAGTAGCGATGGACGAAATGTGTTGGTGCAGAATCGTGATGCCGATATCATCTCGTTGCGCACCGATACGAACTGCCTGTCGTTTGCTTGGCGAGCCCAGACCCCGAAGGTGCAGGTAGATCGCAATCCGACCGCAATAGCCGTGATTAACGGCGTGGTCTATAAGGGAGCTGCCGGAGGTTGGGTTATAGCCGTGCGCGAGAGTGACGGAGCGTTGCTGTGGGAGCATAAGTTTACCTATGTGGATATCAATAATATCTGTGGTGACGAGCAGGGTAATGTGTGGATTATGTGCCTCGATGGAAAGTTGTTCAAGATTGCCAAGTGAATTTTTGTTGCCAAATTTTGTGTGCATCACGAAAAAAAGCATTAAATTTGTTCCTAATAAGGATATTTGTA
>JBGUTM010000037.1:0-8699 GCA_045133075.1 Alistipes sp.
GCGATGACAAGGGTAAGATTATCTTTATGAGCTTCCGTACACAACTGCAACAGCCTCCCGTACAGCAAAGACCAAGACCTGTCTTTGCTCCCACTGCGGCCACTGCTCCCGTGGCAGAAAACCGTACCGAGAGCATCCCGGCCACCGAGAAGGAGAGCCCCGCAGAGAATACCACAAAACAGCCTACACGCCGCAAGCCCGATATCTTTATGATTGTCGCCGTGGTGGTGTCGGTGTTGGCCGTATGTGCAATACTCTACGGTATACTATGCAACAAGAGCGAGGAGGAGCAGCCTATGCCCTTCCCCGAAATCGAAAACACAGAACAGGAATTCAATGACGCCCTCGATGGTATGACCACGAACGAGGGTATGCAAAACTAACAGAGCAAGTGACAAAAATGGCAGAATTACTATCCATAAAACAGCGTTTCGGCATTATCGGCAACTCGGAGCTGCTCGACCGAGCTCTTGAGGTAGCACTGCGTGTTGCCCCGACCGACTTGTCGGTACTCGTCACAGGCGAGAGCGGTGTCGGCAAGGAGTTCTTCCCGCAGATAATCCACGCCTTCTCTGCACGTAAACACAACAAATACATCGCCGTAAACTGCGGTGCCATCCCCGAGGGGACCATCGACTCGGAACTCTTCGGCCACGAAAAAGGCTCCTTCACCGGTGCTACCGAAGCCCGCAAAGGATACTTCGAGGAGGCTGACGGCGGAACGATATTCCTTGACGAGGTGGGCGAACTGCCACTCTCCACGCAGGTACGCTTATTGCGTGTACTCCAGACCGGAGAGTTTATCCGTGTGGGCTCGGCAAAGGTGCAGAAGACCAACGTAAGAGTGGTGGCTGCGACAAACAACAACCTGATGCAGTCGATTGCCGCAGGTCGTTTCCGCGAAGACCTCTACTATCGTCTCAACACGGTACCCATCGCCGTACCCGCCTTGCGCGAACGCCCCGAAGATATATACTTGTTGTTCCGCAAGTTCGCATCGGATGTAGCCGTACAGTATCGTATGCCGGCCATCTCGCTCGACACCGAGGCTCGAGCCCTGCTCGAATCATACGGCTGGCGCGGAAATGTACGCCAACTCAAGAATGTGGCCGAGCAGATATCGGCCATTGAGGAGTCACGAACTATCACCGCCCCCATTTTGGCGAAGTATCTAACCGAACAACGCTCGACATCTGCACCGAGCATTATGGGGTCGGCACAGATGGACGATATGGGCACCGAGCGCGAACTACTCTATAAGGTATTGTTCGATATGCGCAACGATATCAACGACCTGAAGCGTATGATGATGGAGATGCGTATGGGCTCATCTATGCCGATACAACCAATGGAACGCAAGGAGGTTATCGGACTATTGCCCGGCAACAACCATCACACAGTGGAGGATTATGCCGAGAGCGAAGAGATCTTCGATGAGCCGCGAGAGCTAACCAAAGCTGACGTGCAGCGAGAGCAGATTACACGCGCTCTGCGCCGCCACAACGGCCGCCGTAAAGAGGCTGCTGCCGAACTATATATGTCGGAACGCACGCTCTACCGCAAAATCAAAGAGCTCGGAATAGAATAGAGTTCAAGTTCAGATATTTAGGATACAACTAAAAAAAACGAATAGGGATTATGGGATTGTTTGAAATAATGGGCATCGTGGTCATTGCGCTGTTTATGATACCCTACATTTGCTTTCTGATTGCCGTAAAACGTGGAGTTCACAACGGCCGTTGGCTTGCGCTGGCCCGCAAGTCAGACGAACACGTCAGCAAAAAGCGTCTATTTCTGATTCCACTCTGCATCTGCTATGCGGCCTGCGGAATCGCACAGATTTCGGCAGGCAATGAGGTCTTCGGCATTCTATTCCTACTCTTCGGTCTGGTAATGCTCTACGATCAGCGTTCGCGCAACAGATATCGCGTGTTGATGATGCCGAAGGCTATAATCTTCCCCTCGGGACTATCGTGGTGGAAGTTTAGCGAGATTGCAAGCGTAGCATACCTCAAAAAGTGCGGCTGTGTAGTGATTGTCAACAACAAAAACCTACGTGCCGTACACCCTATGAGCGAGAACGATTACAAACAGATGACGGCGTACCTTCGCGGACGTGTCGAAAATGTCGAAGAGTTATGATGAGAAGATTGATATTTACACTTTTGGCCGCCGCCGTGGCGGTAGGTTGCACCGTGAAGTATTCACTCTCGGGAGCCTCGATTCCACCCGATGCCAAGACCTTCAGCGTGGCCTACTTCCCCAACAATGCGGCGATGGTGACCCCTATGCTGAGCTCCACACTTACCGATGCACTTGTCGATAAGTTCTCGCGTTCGACACGCCTGACTCAAGTATCCGAGGGTGGAGATTTTGCATTCGAGGGCGAGATTGTAGGCTACACCTCTGCCACTGCATCGGTATCGAGCAACGACTACGCACTCCAAAACCGACTGACAATCACCATCCGAGTACGATTCACAAACCTTATTGACGAGAAGGCTTCGTTCAGCAACCGCACATTCTCGGCATACGCCGACTACGACTCCACAAAGTTGCTCACCGAGGTCGAAAGCGAACTCATAACCCAGATTGTCGAGCAGTTGGTGAACGACATCTTCCAGGCCGCCGCAGGAAATTGGTAGCATAGGCATTTGTATAAGAATGGAGGATGCTAAACAGATGGAGGAGTTCAAGCAATACATAGCCTCGGGATGTCAGGTCGACATCTCACCGGAGAGCCTTAATGCCGTGGTTGAGCGTTACGGTTGGTTCACGTGTGCACGCATAGCTCGCGCACACCGCACGGGTTGTTGCGACAGCCACCTGACCCTGGCAACATCGGGTCGCGTAATACCGCTCCTGGCACTGCTGAAAATCGACATCGAGAAGTTGCTGGCCGGAGATAAGGATAATAAGACAGATGACATCATCGAGAAATTCCTGCAACTCGACAACTATCGCATAGTTGCCGATGAGGGCGAGGAGAGCATCTGCGATGGAGAGATTCGCACCGAGGCCGAGTTTGACGATGAGGATGACCTCGTAAGCGAAGAATTGGCAGAAGTTTACCTCTCACAAGGGCTAAAATCGGAGGCAATTGCAATCTATCGCAAATTAAGTTTGTTAAATCCGAAAAAAAGTATTTACTTTGCCGAACTTATTGAGCAAATTGAGAAACAATAATTAAAAATTTGGAGATATGTTATACACATTTTGCATTGTATTGGTTTTGATTGCGAGCGTTCTGCTGATCCTTGCAGTATTGGTACAGAGCCCCAAGAGCGGTATGGCCGCAAACTTTGGCGCATCGAATCAGGTAATCGGCGTTCGCCAGACTACCGACTTTTTGGAGAAGTTTACCTGGGTAATGGCTGCGGCAATCCTCGTATTGAGCCTGCTGGCAACCGTTGCTATGGATCGTGAGAAGGTTGCCGAGAGCAACGCAGCTTCGATGACCCACGATGCCGAGGCCTTGATTGAGAAGGTTGCCGGCGAGGGTGAGGCAGTTCCCCAGCTCGAGGTTCCCGCCGAGGAGGCTCCCGCACAGGAGTAATTTTCCAGGGGGGGGGCAGGAGTAATTCCCCCAAAAAGAGGAGAGCGCACAAGAGTAATTCCCCCAAAAGAGGAGAGCGCACAGGAGTAATTCTCCAAAAAGAGGAGGGTTCCCGCTCCGACAAAAAAATATGGTATCCGCACGGATACCATATTTTTTTATTGATGTATGTAAGGTCTTTAGCGAAGATGCCGAAAGAGCCTTTTAGATATTTTTAAGGATCTGTATAACAAGAGCCATTTTGAAGCTGCTCGAAGTTCGAAAGACCGCAGCATACTAATCGTATGTGAGGATTTTTCGGACGAGGCAGATGCCAAAAGAGCCTTGTTATACAGATCCTTCAGGTTTACTCCCAGAGGTTGCGGGGATATACACCCTCCTCGATCAGCTGCTCGATCTTGGCAACGAGTGCGGGCTTGTCCTCCTTGTAGGTCACGCCAAACCAGAGTGCCGAAGTGCTGAGCACCTTGAGCTTCGCGGTCTGGTTGCCGATGAGGTGATTTACCATCAGAGGGATGAAGAACTCAGCCTTCAGATTCTCGCTATTCTCGGCGAGGAAGCCCTTGAAATACTCCTTCGAGTAGTCGAAGTAGTCGGGGGTAAAGCCGAAGAGGTTCATCGACACGGGGGTATTCTCCTCGAGGGGCTCGTCAGTGCCAAGGTCGTGGAAAACGATAGTGCCATTCACGCGCTCAATCTGAGTACGCTCGACCATCGAGGTCAGGAAACGATCGCCGTCAATCTCGCATACGCCACGCGACACGGTACCATTCTCCGAGAGGGTCTTATTGACCTCGTATCCAACCATACAGTAGTGGTTCTTCGAGCCAGCCAAGTCGCTCAGGTAGCTACCGATAACCTTGTAAGCATCAGCACCATAGAAGTCATCAGCATTGATTACAGCGAAGGGCTCCTTGATAGCATCAGCGGCCATCATCAGGGCGTGGTTAGTACCCCACGGCTTCACGCGACCCTCGGGCACCGAGAAGCCCTCGGGCAGATAGTCTAGTTCCTGGAATACATACTCCACCTCGATACGTCCACCGAAACGCTCGGCGTTGAATACCTCGGTAAACTCTTTCTCGAAAGAGTGGCGGATAACGAATACCACCTTGCCAAATCCTGCGCGGATTGCGTCATAAATCGAATAGTCGATGATAGCCTCGCCATTGGGGCCTACGCCGTCCATCTGCTTGAGTGAGCCATAACGCGAGCCCATACCAGCTGCGAGTACCAATAATGTAGGTTTAGTCATAATTTTGAAAGGTTTTTGTGATAATTGCAACACAAAGGTAGCAATTTTTCATTAAGTTGCGCCACTTCACCCCATTAAATCAAAAAAAAAGCCCATCATATTGCACAACGGAGCGAAAATTTTTATAACTTTGCTGAAAGCAAACAGCGACATACGATGAACACAAGTTCACTATAAGGGTATCGAATACCCCTCCCCGAAAATCGGGGGGGGTATTTCGTTGATTTACAGTTAGTTACGCACGCAAAAACAATAAAAACCACATAAATTATGAAAAAGAACCTGTATCAGACGCCTCATTTCGAGGCTATCGAGATTAAGGCCGAGCGCGGCTTTGCACTTTCACCCTCACTGAAGGATTGGAACAATGACGGCACCGACCACGGTGGCGATGCGGAGTAGAGGCAATTCAAAATTCAAAATTCAAAATTCAAAATTTCCTCTAAACTCCCTAACAAAAACCAAGAAAAACATCAAATTAACCTATTAAATAAAAATGCTTATGAAAGCTAAACTTCTATTTTTGGCGGGTTGTGCAGTTCTGTTGGCAGGCTGTACCAACGACCCATTCGATGAGGGGCACGTTCCCGTTACGGGCGCACCTCAGATTCACATCAGCGGAGCTATCGACCAGGAGTATGTCACTCGTGTCGATGACGGAGGCTTCTGCGGTGGCGACCAGATTGGTCTTTACGGTGTGAACTACACCAACGAGAACACCACTGCGGGCACGTTGCTCGACAGCGGCAACCAGGTTGACAATGCACGCTACACCTACAATGAGGAGAGTGGCAAGTGGGAGGCAGCCGGCTCGGTTTACTACAAGGATGCCGAGACCCACATCGACCTCTACAGCTACTACCCCTTCGCTCACCCCGAGAGCGTCAGCAACTACGCCTTCGAGGTTATGCGCGACCAGTCGGGCGAGAGTGTCACTGACGGCTACTCGATGTCGGACTTCCTCTGGGCTAAGGCAGAGGATGTGGCTCCCACAGAGCAGAATGTGACGCTGAGCTTCAGCCACCGCCTGGCGTGTGCACACGTTGTTCTTGCCGAGGGCGAGGGCTTCGAGGAGGGCGAGTTCGCATCGTTGAGCAAGAGCGTGCTGGTTATGAACACCACCCGCACAGCGACTATCGACCTCTCGACAGGTATCGCCGAGGCTACGGGCGAGGCCGAGCTGGAGGGTATCGTTATGAAGTCGGGCGCAGATGGCTTCAAGGCTATCGTTGTTCCGCAGTCGGTCGAGGCGGGCGTTGCGCTGTTCTCGATTACGGTCGATGGCATCCCCTACCGCTTCAAGAAGGCCGAGGAGTTTACTTTCGAGGCAGGTATGCAGAGCAAGTTCACCATCACGGTCAAGAAGAAGTCGCACTCGGGCGAGTTGGAGTTCGTTCTTAGCGACTGCGATATTATCCCCTGGGAGGCAGACCTCGAGGCACACGGCGGCGAGGCGAAGCAGTACTATGTTGTGCACCTCGACGAGCCGGGAACGCTGGGAGAGAAGATTCGCGCAGCAAAGAAAAACCCCAACAAAATCAAAAACTTGAAGGTTTCGGGTAAAATTGATGGTCGAGAGTTTCAATATATGCGTGACTCAATGCAATTGTTGCAAGCGATAAACCTTAAAGAGAGTAAAATTTTAGCTTCTTGGTACCAAGTAGCTTACATTGGAAGTATAGTTTCGAGTAATCAGCGTACAATATATATACCGGGAGTGATGCCGGCTACAAGTTCTGAACGAGAGTCTGTCGTAAAAAGTATGTTCCCTAATCAATCAGTGGTGTTAACAACTTCTAATGGTAACTATGGTCAATTAAATGATGACGAACTGCCCTATGGCGCATTTCAGTCTAAATCATATTTGACAAACTTTGTATTTCCCGAGAAGGTTACCAAGATTGGAGGCTGTGCATTCAATTACTGCAGTCTTTTATCGGGTGCAATGATAATTCCTAATGATGTAACAGAAATTGGAGCAGCTGCATTTTCTAATTGTTCAAATATCACATCGTTGTCTCTGCCTTCTCGACTCGAGAAGATTGGCGAATCTGCATTTAGAGACTGTTCCTCATTAGCCGGAAATCTTAATATTCCGACAACTGTAACATACATAGGTGGCGATGCATTTCGTAATTGTTCCGGATTTTCAGGGCCTTTAGTATTACCGGAGAATCTTACAGTTTTGGGTTCTTGTGCTTTTGCATATTGCTCTGGCTTTACAGGCTCTCTTACAATTCCTCAATCATTAAAATGTATATATGCAATGACGTTCTCCGGCTGTTCGGGGCTAACCGGGCAGTTGGTGTTACATGATGACTTAAAATTTAGTCTTGACAGGTATGAAGGTTCCAATAGCGGAGATGGCATTTTTAATGGTTGTCGATTCCAAGGAGAATTGAAACTACCATCGAATATCACAACTATCCCTAAGTCTTGTTTTGAAAGTTGTCAATTCACTTCTATCGCAGGGTTCCCCGAAGGATTATTGAGTATAGATGCTTATGCATTCCGCTATAATAGTCGTTTGATGGGTGTATTGGAATTCCCCGAATCATTGGTAGCTTTAGGAGATCAAGCATTTTATAGTTGTAGTAACATTGAGGGATTAGTTTTGCCCAATGATTTGGCAGTTATCAAGACGGGTGCCTTTAATGGTTGTTACAATGTTAGCAAGTTGGTATGTCGTTCCAAGGAGCCACCAGTTGTACAAAGTGGTGCTTTCGGGGGTATATCGAAGGATAATTTCACTTTAGAAGTACCTGAATCGGCCATAAATCGATATCAAACGACCGTTGGTTGGAGTGATTTTAAGCGTATCGGTGCGCATCACGATTTCTCTATTTCTCGCAGACAAATGCGAGTGCTTAACGCTCAATATAGCAAGGAACTCATTGTAAGAGCCCCTGCAAACTATGCTTGGAGCATTGAGAGCAAGCCCGAGTGGGTTACCGTAACTCCATCCTCAGGAGTAGGTAAGCAGGAAGTTGTTATAACCGTAGCGGAAATGGCTGATGCAGACGTTGCTTCATTTGAAATAAATGTCGGCAAATATAATAACCCCAAATATGAGACCCATCAAGGTCGAGCTGGAGATGTTGTTTTCTTGTTGAACGACAAAGAGTATCGCTCAAAACTAACAGTCGAGCAGTATGACTGCGACAACTACGACACCGAGGTAATCGTAAATCAGACTGCTACCAAGGGCGAGGGCGTGAATATCGTCTTTATGGGCGACTGCTTCGATGCTCGAGATATTGCAAATGGCAGTTATCTCACAGGTATCAACACCGCTATTGAGCATTATTTCGACATTGAACCCTACAAGCACTACCGCGACTACTTCAACGTCTACACCGTGGTTGGTTTGTCACCTGATAGTGGAGTGGGAACTGTCGATAATATCAAGGATGCAAAATTTGGTTCACAGTATATGAGTTCCGGCATAACACCTAATTTTGAGATGGCATTTGATTATGCTTGTAAGCCTACAACTGTCGACAGTAGTAATCTTGCCCAAACTCTGGTTGTGCTTATTACAAATTCTAATGAGTATGGAGGTGTTACTCATCTCTGGGCAGATGGCTCGGCTATATCGATATGTCCCATATCAGATGATGCATATCCTTACGACTTCCGCGGTATCGTACAGCACGAGGCCGGTGGTCACGGATTTGGAAAATTGGGAGATGAGTCGATTATTCACAACGCATTTGTAACCGCTTGTGGCTGGTGTGGTGGTGATGCAAGTCAGCCCATTCGACAAGCCCATAGTCGTGGGTGGTACCAAAACTTATCATTAACTGGAGATATGGAGAAAGTGGCTTGGTCACATTTCTTATTCAATCCTAAATATGCAAATATGGTTGATGTGTATGAGGGTGGTTA
>JBGUTM010000038.1:0-11985 GCA_045133075.1 Alistipes sp.
CAGCATCGGTGTACGAGAGGTTGATGGTAGCCTTACGAGCAACCTCACCATCGTTGAGAGTCAGGTTGAACTGGAGACCCTCGCTGGTAATAGCGACGCTCTTAACCCACTCCATACCCTCTTCTACGGGTACATCGTAAACAACCTCCTTCTCGAAGAAGGGAGCGTATGCAGCTACGTTGTTGTCAGTCGAAAGAACAACTACGCTCTGTGCCAAACCGGTGTAGCTACCCTCAGTTGCCTCGAGAGCAAACATAGGATCAGCAGTGGTCTGGAGAATGCTACAAGTAGTAGAAGTTACATCACCCTCAGCATCTGCGATGTAGAGAGTCACATCAGCGTTACGCGGGAACAAGCCATCGAATGCCGATACCTTGAAGGTAAGACCCTTCTTAGTGAGTACCAGATCCGAAATCCAAGGATCAACCGGCATTGCAACGGGCTCCTCGGGCTCGATAACATCGTCACCGCCCTCGCCCTCTTCACCTTCGATCTCTTCGCCATCCTCATCCTGACGGGTCATCTCTACCTCAACGGGCTCATTAGCAAGACCGTTCTCATCGTAGTAAACAACCTTTGCCTGGATGTCGGCAAGAGCATACTGAAGGTTAGTCGAAATGGGAGCATAAACCTCACCCTCCGAGCGTGTGAGTGACAACGCCTGCGAAGAGAAGGTCAGCGAAGGCTCGCTGATAGCACCAGCCTGAGTGAAGACTACGGTGTCAAGCAAAGCACCCTTCTTAAGAACGACACCTACCTTACGCGAAATACCGTAGTTGGCGGTGTACGAGAATACAAACTCGTGGTTACCATAACCGCTGTTTCTATCCAGCGAAGCCCACTTTACCGGACGAGTCAGATGCGCAGTCCACTCACCGTCTGCATATACCAATACGTGAGTAGAACCGGCAGTCTTCTCAAGTTGAAGATCGCGCGAGGTCACGGCCAACGGCAGATCCATCTCGTAATCCTTCACACAACCGGTCATAACCATCGAGATCGCTACAAATGTTGCGAACGCTGCGATGATCGATTTTCTTGTGATATTCAATTTAGTTTTCATATTATTTCTGATTTCGAGTTATTACAAGCCGTAAGCGTGATACTCATCGTTATCAAGGTTATTCTTAGAGTAAGTAACCTGGATCTCCGGGATAGGATAGTAACGGTGGCAAGGCTTAATCATCTGATTAGCGTTACCCTCCTGGAGGTATTGATAGTCAGAGTTAGCAGTAGTTGCCTCATACCAGATACCCCAGCGAACGAGGTCGAACTTACGCTGCATATCGCCGAAGAGCTCGCGAGCACGCTCGTTGCGGATCTCCTCCTCCAGACGTGCGTCTGTACGATATACGTAATCAGCCAGACCTGCACGGTTACGAGTCATATTCAGATACTTGATAGCAGTATCCTTATCACCAAGGTAGAAGTAGCTCTCAGCCAACATCAAGAGAGCATCCGAGTAACGGAAGATCTTGTAGTTGTTGCCGTCTGCACTCGACTGCATATTCGGGCACCAGAACTTGGGGCCACAGAAGGGACGAGTCGATACCTTGGGGAACGGAATACCGTTGTAGTGCCAACCGAGGTTGTAGTCCTTACGGATATCCTTACCCATCTTAGGCTGGAGACCCTGGCAGAAGTATACGTTTGCATACATCGGAGCCCAAACAGTTGCCTGATCGCCCAACTCGGGAATCTCTACACCACCACCATAGATTGCGGTGTTTGCGGTACGGGGATAGGGAGTACAGATACAAGCCACGTTCGAGGTGTACGAAAGACCACCCATAACGTAGATGTGCTGAATCTCCATAATTGACTCGGGAGTGTTATGATTTCTCCAGAGTACGTTCTCAGCGTAGTCATACTGCGAGAGCGAACCATAGATATCCTCAATCTTGTGGAGAGCATCAACAGCAATCTGCCACCACTCAGCAGCGGGACGGGTAGTGTCGTATGCAGCGTTCCACTGAGCCATCTTAGCGATGATGTGGTAACCGAGGGCAGCACCAAGACGCTGACCTTCGTTATCCGAAGTACGAGTCTGCGGAGCCTTAGCTACAACGGGGAGAAGGTCCTCAATAATAGCAGTACGGGTAGCACAAGCATCCATACGGGGCAACTGCGAGATACGAATCAGAGTCGGGTTGTCCTTAACGTCATCGAAATAGAAAGGAACATCACCAAAGAAGCAAGTAAGCAACCAGTAGTAGAAACCACGGAGAACCTTAGCCTCGCAGATCAACTCGTTGTACTGCTCAACGGTGAGAATCTCATTCTTAAATGCACGCTCGATACCCTCTACGGCAAAGTTACAACGCTGAACACCGAGGTAACCATTCTGCCATACGGTCGAACCGTGACGGGGAGTAGCCGGGCTGACGTCCAAACGAGCGTCCAAAGTACCCGAACCGCAATATGCAATATCCGTAACGCACTCTACAGCCAACATGAAGGTGTAGGTATAGATGCTCTTGATCGGAATATAGCAACTATTTACTACCGACTGACACTCCGAATACTTACGGAAGAAATCGTGCGGTGTTGACAGACCCTGGGTATCCTCCTCCAGTGAACAAGACTGGAACGGAAGAACCAGCATCATCATTGCTGCAATCAATATATTCTTAAGTTTCATTGCTCTAAATTATTAAATGATTAGTATCTGATTTGTACACCGAAGATAACTGTACGAGGTTTCGGGTATGCACCAAGGTCCATACGGCGAAGGGTCGAAGATGTACCCTCCGAAGATACGTCCGGATCGAAACCGTTGTAGTTCTTCCACAAATAGAGGTTCTCACCCGATGCGCTGATAGTGATATCACGCAGAGCCTTGGTCTTCTTGCGAAGGTCGAAGGTATACGAAAGGGTGATGTTCTTCAGACGAACATACGAAGCATCGTGAATCATGAAGTCGCTAGGCATTGCGGCATCAACACATCCTGCACGCGGAATATCAGACTCCGGGTTACGAACGGGGTGCCAGCTGTTAAGCATGTAGCGATACTGGTTACAGAAGGTCGAACCACCCATGTAGAACTCTGAGTAGTTGTAGATCTTACCACCTACCGAGTAGTTGAAGTAAACGCTCAACTTAAGACCGTAGATGTAGAAGGTATTCTGCAAACCACCATATACGATAGGATCTGCGCTACCCTGGTAGATCAAGTCCTCACGCGAGAGGATACCATCGTGATCGATATCGTAGTAGCGAGGAGTACCCAAATAGGTTGAACCCGACTTCGATACGTAAGTCTTGGTAGTTTCGTTCTGTGTACCCTCATCAGCAGTCTTCCAAGTACCACCGTACTTGAAGCCCCAGAGTGAGTTAAGAGGATAACCCTTAACATAACCGTACATCATGAAGGGCGAGTTACCGGGCGAGTTGTAAGCCGAGATGAACTCCTCCGAGCCGATATCCTCAACCATCTGCGAGTTGTGCGAAATGGTGAAGGTGGTGCTCCACTGGAAGTTAGGCTTCACGATGTTCTGGCTCTCGATCGACAACTCAAGACCCTTGTTCGAAGTTGCACCGATGTTGGTCCAACGCGAAGAGTAACCGGTCTGGTTAGCGACTGCGAGCGACATAAGAAGGTCGGTAGTCTTTGAGGTATAAGCCTCGGCGGTGATATTCAAGCGACCCTTGAGCATCGACCAGTCCAAAGCGAGGTTGTACGAAGTCGTCTTCTCCCAAGTCAAGTCGGGCGAATCCAGACGGCTACGGTAGAATGCTACAGGCTGCGAACCATCGAAGAGGTAACCACCGGTAGTCGAAGCCATATTTGCCAACGAAGCGTATGCGCTGATAGCATCGTTACCCGATACACCGGCACTGAAACGGAGCGACAAGTCATCGATCCACTTAGCGTTCTTCATCCACTCCTCAGCTGCGATGTTCCACTTAACAGCTGCCGAGGGGAAGAATGCCCACTTGTTGTAAGCTGCAAAGTTCGAAGCACCATCGTAACGGCCGGTAGCGGTTACATAGTAGCGCGACTTGTAGTTGTAGTTCACACGAGCGTATGTAGACATCTTGGTCTTCAGCGAGTACGAAGTCGAAGCCGAATATGTCTGCTTATCGAGAACGGCGTTCATGTTGTTCCACATTACTGCGTCATCCATGTAACCCGAACCCGAGAGCGAGAAGCTGTTAGTTGCGAACGAGTAAGCCGAGAAACCACCCAGAACGTCAATAGCGTGGCCATTCTTCGACTTCCACTTGTAACCAACGGTGGTCTCAGACGAGAACGACTTATCATCGGTCTCTTGACGGTAAGCCTCACCACCCTCTACCTCGGTCTTCTTAGGAAGGTTACCGGGATAGTAGCGATAGGTGTGACGCTGATACATATGGTACGAGAATACCGACTTGATGTGGAGGTTCTTAACCGGCTCGATGTCAGCTACGAACGAGTGGCTGGTCGAGTGGCGCTCGTGATAGTAGGTATTCAAATCAACCAATGCACGCGGGGTGTTGATACGCTGACCCGAGTAGTACAAGGGGTTGTAGTTATCGTTAGGCTTGATCATAGGCGACAGATACTGAGCTGCCGAGTACCAAGCGGTACCACCGATCGAAGTCTTATTCACGTCATTGTGACGCCAAGTGTACGAACCCTTATAGCCAACCTTCAACCACTTGAAGAGCTGAGTATCGAGGTTGATACGGCCGGTGAAACGCTGCTGGCCGCTATCCTGGATAACACCCTGAGTATCGTTGTACGAGAACGAAGCGTAGTACGACGACTTCTTGTTGTGGCTTGAGAGAGAGAGAGCGTAGTTCTGATACATTGCAGTACGCGAAATCTCCTTAATCCAGTTGGTACCCTCACCATACGAGAACGGATCCTTGTAAGCCGAACCCGACAGAGGAGTGTTTGCACCTACGCCCGAGTGGTTAGCATCACCACCGAAGTAAGCGTAGTCGTTACGATACTGTGCGAACTCAGCTGCGCTCATGATATCGAGCTGGCGGGGGATCTGCGAGAAACCGAGGTCAGCCTTGAACGATACGTTCACCTTGTCCTGACGGCCTGCACCCTGCTTGGTGGTGATAAGGATTACACCATTCGCACCACGCGAACCGTAGATTGCAGTCGAAGAAGCATCCTTGAGGACCGAAATGCTAGCGATATCCTCTGCGTTGATATCGTTAAGGTCGTGGATTGCATCCATAATACCATCGACAACGATCAAAGGCTCATTCGAAGCGTTAATTGAACGAGTACCACGGATACGGATTGAAGTAGTTGCACCCGGCTCACCGGTAGTCGACAAGAAGTCGGCACCTGCGATACGACCCTGGAGGGCGTTATCGATTGAGGTTACAGGAGCATCCTTCACATCACCCATCTTAACCGTTGCAACCGAACCGGTAAGGTCTTTCTTTGCTACGGTACCGTAACCGATGACTACGACATCATCGATAGCGGTCGATGCGTCCGCTTTAAGTTGCACGTCAATAGTCGTGCGATTGCCCACGAGCTGAGTTACGGTTGTGTAACCGAGGAACGAGAACTCGAGAGACTCCGAAGTCTTGGCAGTAATCTGATACTTACCGTTAACGTCGGTGATCACACCCTTCGAGGTATTGACAACCGCTACGGTTGCACCTGCCAAGGGATTACCGTCCGGGTCAATGACCGTACCGCTGACGGTTTTTTGTTGCTGAGCTGATGCCGGCAACGCGTATGCTACGAACAGAGCAAAAGCAGCCACTAACGACACGCTTCGGCAAACTGTTCTCATTGCTGTAAAAAACTTGTTCATTGTTCTGTTTTTTAGGTAAAACAATTCTGTTTACTCTTGTTTGGGTGTCGTTATTCTACGACCTCTTCATCCGTAGCAGCCATGATCTTATCAACGCCACTACCACCGTTCTGCTCGAAGTAATCCTCATCGATTTCAGTCACACGGCGGATGTAGAAGTTGTCAACATACAGACGGCTGTTGGTAGTCGCGGGAGCCTCCAGCGAACCACACTTGATGCGGATACGAGTATTTACAGTGAGCGGGTTGTCCTCTGTACCTACTACGAATACCATAAACTCCGTACCATCCCACATATCGCTGGGGAATGCATCGGTGCTCGGGTCGAGATTCTTAGCCTCCAGGTCGATCGAAGTCTTACCGGTCTCCATGAAGTCAGCGATAACACCGCCACCAATAACCTCAACGGTGAACTTACCGTTATCCTTAGCACCGGTCTTGTAGTCGGTGTGAGCCACAGCGCGGAACGAAACCATCAACAGAGAGTCGTAGCGGATATCGCCGGTGTAGGGCGAATAGAAGTCAGCACCGTGACCTGCATTGTCACCCAGCTGAACATAGCCCTTCTTACCGTAGAAGTGCAAGGTCTCCTCACCCGGGATAAGGGTTGAGTTCCAACCGCGATCCTTCTGGCCCTGGTTCCAGTTCGATGCTGAAACGGCACCATCCTCAATACGGGGATCTGCATCGCCATAGTTCAGCCACGAGAAGTCGCTGCTTACACGTGCAACAGCACCCTGATGAATCTGAACATACTTATTGTAGTTCAAACCCTCATTGTTAGCCTGCAGAATCAGCGTACCGGTACGACGAGTGTAGTACGGAGTCTTGTTGCGGCGCTTAACGTCCAGGGTGATAACGTGCAAACCGGTTGCGGGGTCTACAACATCCTCTACGATGGTAGCCCACGGACTGCTTTCGCCATCCTCCCACGATGCGGTGAACGCTACATTCGACTTCACATAGATTTGGTGCAAACCACCTACTACGCGAACTGACGCTGCGTCTACCGACTCTTCCATATCCTCAAGATCAACATAAACCTTGATGGATTCGCTTCTTTCCGAGTTCGTATGCTGCTCGCACGATACGGTAAAGAGTGCAGCCGTCAGAGTAAGAGCGGCACACGCCTGACCGAGTGCGATCTGCATAAGTCTCTTGGTCAAAGTCTTTTTCATAGTTTGTTAATTAAATAAGGTTAGTGATTGATTTTGTTAAGTTTTTGTTTGTCTAACTTTTCTTTTAGTTTTTTGTTCTGGTTTTGTTTTTTTTGTCTTTTCTGGTTCTTGGTTTAATTGATTTTAATTGTTAATACTAATTTGACTTCTTTATATAATATATATATGTATATCGAGTCTATTTTTCGGGTTAAAAATTACAACTTAAACTCTACGATAACCGGAGTATGATCCGAGGGATCGTTGAATGAGTTGTGATACTGCCACTTGCCGTTGGGGCCACACCAGTTATCCATCAACATAGTCGAGTTGGTGATGCAGTCGAACATCTTGGGCGAAGCGTAGAGAATATCGATACGCGAACGGAACCAAGCATTACCCTTCTCACCATGGCAGTCGCGATGGTTGACAACATCCTTCAGGTTGGTCTGATTGAGGATAACATCGTGAGTGATCAGTTTGGTCGGATCCGACTTACTCAAGCCGCGATACCAATCATCGGTACGCGAGTGCGAGTTGGTATCACCACCCAAGATCCAATACTCTTCACTATTGTTTGCCGCAAGATTTATAGTATTATTTACAATGTACTGCATCTCATACTGACGGAAGTAATCACCATCCTTTGCTGCAGCACTTGCATCCTGATTTGCCTTTGAGGTGCCGGGCGCATAAGCCTGCGGGTACATATGCAGAGTCACAATATTGATTGTCTTGCCGTGAACCTCAATCTGGAAGTGGCCTGCACCGTGTGCGACATACTTAATGCCCCTCCAACCACCATCATTGGTGTCGGTAATCTTCTTCACGGTCTTGATGGGGTACTTCGAGGTTACAGTCTGCGGATAGTTATCTCGGTTACCACCTACTGCTGCGTAGGTGTGGCCATAACGGAGACACAACTGCGACCAACCATCGGGCAGATACTTATTGCTACCCGAGCTTGTACCACTCATATCTTTATATATAGACTCCGACTCACACCAGATGCAGACATCGGGATCATACTTCTTCACCCAAGCAACAAAGTTCTCATAGTTGTTGTGCTGGTCGGCAATCATACCGTTCTGGATATTCCAGTAGAGCACGCGCAAGGTGCTATTATCCTTCCAGTCGTTGAGCTTGCGAATCTCCACCTTATCAAGATAGATACCGAGGTTGCTACCCGACATAGCATTGTTCTGGAAGTAGCAGCGAGTACCATCGGTCACACCGCTAACAACCACCTCAAGCTCGTTCCACTTCTTCTCAGCAGACTCCGATGTAGCAACGAAGTACTTGCTATCAATAGCGAGTGTAGTCTTAGCAGTCTCCGAGCGGAACTCTGTATTGGTCTTACTCAGAGCAATCGCCTGACCGTTGATCTTAGCGCTCTTAATCACACCGCTATATACGGTCTGGAACTCGATGCTGCCCGTAAAACCATTCTGCAGACCAAATCGAACCTTGACTACAGCATCACCAATACCCTTCATATTGCCGGAGTGGGGCATATAGATAACGCCACGGCCTCTTGAAACCACTGCACCCGAAGCGATATAACCGGGATGCTCCTGAACGCGGTACATGTAGAACCAATCACCGATATTACGGCTCTTAATATAGCTATCCGACATAAAGTGCGACTCGCCTACGGTCTTACCAGTAACATCGTTCCAAACATTGGGCTGAATAAAACCAGAACCGGGATTGTTGTAAGCCACGGTTGTAAATGCATCCTCATAACCGGTCAGCTCAGCACCCGAGTCGAGATTCATAGTAGCATCGGTCGGAGCGAAGCCGAAGCCCTCCGAACCACTCATAATATCGCCACCCCATACGAAGTTATCGAAGCCCTCGTAGAATGCCAAATCCTCCTCACAAGCGTAGTTAGCCTCGATAACGTGAACATCGCCGCCGGTGAGTGTCAGAGGCTCGGTCTTGAAGAACATTGCACCGTGCTCCGAGTCACAAACCGAAACCTCCAGACCCTTTGCATACGAGCCCGGAGCCACCATCACGCGGAAGTTGGTATATTTCGAATTCACAAGCTGAACAAAGTCACCCTTGTTGGTACAGTTGAGCACCGCGAAAGGCATACCCTTCTTCACAACATACTCATTCTTCGAGGTGAGGTAAGTCGAGAGGCCAGCCAGAGCACGACCTGTGGGGCTATCCACCTTCACAGAGGAAATTTTAGCGGTACCCTTGAGACGAACGTATACAATCGCAAACGCATCGTTGAAGATAAGTTTATTGCCGGTCTCTTTCGAATACGAAGCATACATCGGGAACGACTTGATATTCGAGATTGCAGTGTGATAGAACTGCGAATAGGGCAATTTGATATCGATGTTGTCGATCTCACTCTCCCACTTATTCGAGTTTGAGGTAACGAGCACAGCATTGTACTCATCGGCCTTTGCAACCTCAACATAGGGACGCGGAGTCTCTTCATCGGTCAGGTCGATGGTGTAGCTTTTGCCATTCATCTCGACTTTCGACTTTGCCCAATCGCGAGCCGTCATATTGGTTGCTGTACGGGTTGATTCTGCCTTCTCAGAGAGGTAGAAGCGGACCTTTCCATCCACAACCTTGATATCCTCGTACTTTTCAGCGGGGTCATCACCCGGCTTATCACCGCCATTGCCGCCATTATCATCTGCCTCGGGGTTATCACCACAAGCCACACACAATGCGAAGAGCGGAAGGATTGCCACCGCCATAAAAGTCTTCTTCACAGTTTTAACATCGAATTTCATAGTAAGTTGGTTTTATTATCCTTGTTCAAAGTTTCATCAACAGCCTCTCATCGCGGAGGTACACACATTGCGTAATGCGCACGCGTAAAAAAAAGCGCAACACAAAACACACTCAATCAAGCAGTTATACAACCACTCGAATCCGCGCACAATAAAATCCACAGGATGCACAAAATTTGTCATCCTGCGACCTCCGACGAGTGCAAAATCCGGTATATAGCGACATCTGTTCATCGTCCGCTTCGAACTTTAGTTCGAGGATTGCATTGATTCTTTGTTAATTAACTATTAAATACAGCCTGTATGCAAATACAAAGATAAGCAAAATTTTATTTTGAGCAAAAAAACCGCAAAGAAAAAGTGTCATTTTTTACACTTTTCACAACCAGCCAAATATATTAAAATTTTTTACTTAATTTCCTCGTTGAACCTTAGCTGTTTAGCAAAATATCCCCACAAAACGCCGCGCACATTTCAAAATTTTTATAAACTCCATTGATTTTTGCATCCAAAGCCGATAGGCCGACACCACCGAACATCGGCCAAACCACCCCATTGGCGAGGTCAAAAAAAATTGCGGCAAACTAAAATTTTGTCGCAATTCTCTCTGCCAGGATATGCATCAGCAGATGTCCATTAAAGCTACCCAACGCCGTAACTCCGCGATAGTCGGCATAGAAGATTTCATCCGCCTCTTCAAGGTCTTCGACCACCAGCGGTGCGACCTCAAGTTGTAACCCCGCTCGCGCAACTGCCTCGGCCAAAAGCCGTCCCTCTACCGACACCAACTCTCGCGGTGTCACAACCGTATACTCCTTAACAGCAAATAGTTCCGCATCATCAACCGAGCACACAAAGCCATTGCTATCTACCTGCACAGCGACCTTTGCGCCGTGACCCTCAGCCTCAACACGAGCCATTTCGGCCACCGCCCTTCTCACTGACGAACGGCACTCCGACAAGGGCAAATCGTAGACAACATCCACACCGGCAGGCATCAGCAGCCTCAGCCCCAATTTGGGGTATGGTGACACCTCTCCACCGAGCAGCACAATCTCGCCCGACAGATAACATCGCAACTCAACGTGCGCTGGCATTGTGGTTGGATATCCGTGTTTACGCAGGAAAGTGGCAATAAGAGTTGCAGCATCGGGCTCATCGAGCGATAGAGAGCGATGTAAGACCTGCTGCGAAGCCTCATCCAGCAAGCGCAGATAGTCCCCCAAATGCAGAGCCTTCAGACCATAGGTCATTATATGCTGATAGAGATACAACCCCTCGGGAAAGTCATCCCGTTCAAACGGGCAACCATCTATATAGCAACTCTTTATCATCTGCGCACCACTTCATGGCCTCCACCTCGGAGACCACCACTAAATCATAAAAATCTTCAACAATAACTCACGTAACAGCTCCCCTTCGGTGGCTCCGCCGGCATTCACACCCTTACTCTTGGCATCATACTCACGCAACAGTCCGAGTATGGCGAAGACCTTGCTATTCTGCCACTGCGCCGAAACCTCCTTTGCCTCTCGCAACGCAAAGGGATTATTAATCTTGGTAAGTCCCATCAGCTCCACATCGCCCGGGAAGGGTACATTTTTACGGTGCGACTGCCAGCGCAGGTAGTTTATCACAAACATCTCGCGGAATTTGCCGAAGAGGGCTAACACCGTAACCAGCAACGGATTATCCTTTGGATTTTGGGCAAAATGTTCGGCAATGGTCAGAGCGCGTTTCACATCTCGCGTAACTACGGCCTTACATAGCTCAAAGTTGTTAAAATCCTTCGATATGCCGACATTCTCCTCGATGTGCAGCTCCGTAATCTGACATGTACCCTCAGGCAACGACACGAGCAGTTTACCTATCTCGTTCGAAATCTTCGAGATGTCGGTGCCGAGATGATCGGTCAGCATCGCCAGAGCTTTGGGCGTAATCGAACACCCCTTCGATGATACAAACTCCGAGAGCCACGGGCCTATCTCATAGTCGCGCGGGCGCACCGACTCAAAGACCTCTCCATTAGCCAATGCGCTCTTGTAGAGCGAGGAGCGTTTATCGACACTCTTCTCCTTGTGGCAAATCACAAGCACGGTCGTAGAGGAGGGCTTGGTCGTATAGAGCGATAGTTTGTCGATATCGCGCAGCTGTTGCGCCTCCTTGAGGATTATAACCTCATAAGCACCCATCATCGGCATCTGACGGCAATAGTTCACCACCGTACCCGCATCACTATCTTTACCATATAGGGTAATCTGGTTGAACGAGCGTTCTGCCTCATTGAGAAT
>JBGUTM010000039.1:0-3558 GCA_045133075.1 Alistipes sp.
GGACTCGTGGCCTACTCGCTTCTTCCTGTCATCTCCGAGGTGGCTCTGGAGACCAAAATACGCCCCGAAAGGCCACTCGCCATCGCTACGATAGCCTCGCAACAGGGTATCACGGCAAGCCCTATATCTGCGGCTACGGTGGCACTGCTGGGTATGCTATCAGGATTTGGCATCACACTTTTCGACATCCTGAAGATATCTATTCCGGCCACAATTGTCGGCATTTTGGCAGGTTCACTCTACTCTATGCACGTGGGCAAAGAGTTGGCCGATGACCCCGAATACATTAAGCGACTCCAGGAGGGATTGCTCAATGACAAGAGACCAACCACCCTGAATAATGTGAAGAATCTCACGAAGACTCGTATCTCGGTGGCAATCTTCATCGTTACAACCCTGTTCATAGTTCTCTTTGGCTCTATTCCGACATTGCGACCATCATTCGATGGCATCGCGCTGAATATGCCGTTATTGATAGAGATACTGATGCTTACAGCCGCAGCTCTTATCCTACTTATCACTCGCACCAATGGTATAGAGGCAGCCAAGGGGAGTGTCTTCTCGGCGGGTATGCAGGCTGTCATCGCAATCTTTGGAATCGCCTGGATGGGCGACACCTTCATTAACGGCAATATCGTGGAGTTGAAGAGCTCAATCGAGGGCATTGTAACACAGATGCCCTGGCTCTTTGGGTTGGCCCTCTTCGTTATGTCGATTCTGCTTTATAGCCAAGCGGCCACCATACGTGCAATTGCTCCGCTGGGCATTGCCCTCGGGATCTCGCCAATGATGTTAATAGCACTCTTTCCTGCTGTCAATGGCTACTTTTTCATCCCGAATTACCCTACGATTATCGCCGCCATAAACTTCGACCGAACGGGCTCGACACATATTGGCAAATGGATTCTTAACCATTCGTTTATGATGCCGGGACTTATCACCACGGCCGTTTCGCTTGGGGTTGGATTGTTGCTTCTACAGATGTTCTAACGGCACGGAATATAGACATTCATCCCCGCGTCCCGATTTCGCACACTCAGCGATGCCAACATCCACATCTCTAAAGTGTGTACACGGACATATCTTGGAGACTGCACTCTTTTAATAGTTATATCTATCGATAAAGAGGCTGCATAGGTAGCGGTTTTCAGCGAAAACCTATTGGATTGCTATTTGATTTTTTGAAGGTGGCGCATCTGGTGACCAAAGAAGGTGCGCTCCCCAACGCACACAAATCCCTCGGCAAGGTATAGCCTCTCGGCACTGGGGTTGGCCACATCTACAATCAGCCCCACGCGCTCTGCGCCCTTTGCGAAAGCCCATTGGCAGAAAGCCCGCACCAAAGCTACGCCCACTCCCAATCCTCTACATTCGGATACGACAGCCACAGAGTCCAGGTAGAACTCCCCGGCCTCCGTTTCATCAGCCACGCTTGGCAGATGTCCCGTCATTCTTTGTATAATAGCCATCGTACCTTCTCGCAGCTCGCTCAGTCGCGCTCCATCGTATCCCAGCACAGCACCAACTACCTGCCCCTCACATTCGGCAATGATGACGTTCTGCCAACTATACTGCGTACCTTCGGTGCGCGCAATCTCGGTGAGCACTGCAAGGTACTCCTCGCCACAATATTCACATAGAGCCTTTGGGTCGCCAATGGCCATAGCCACTGCACGCGCAATCATTGGAGCATCCTCCACTCGTGCAAGACGAGTTGTAATTCTCGGCGTATCCATACCACAAAGTTATACTATTTTATGCAGAATTTCTAATACAGCAACATTCAAGCAGAAGAAAATCCCGAAAGTCGGGTTTAACTCTCGGGATTTTTTGTCTGTTTTTGTAGAAAATTCTGTTGCTATTTGTAGGCGTTAGCGTTTGTTGGTGTGCATTAGAGGGCGTTAGTTACTTCCCGATACAGAAAGTAAACCCCTCTGATAATCAGATAGTTACAGACTTGTGGGTAAAATAAGGGAATCAATTGAGCCTTGTATTTGTAACCAATGGCGACTTCTTGCTTTTGCCGCTCGGCGCCCTAATTCTGACACAAAGATAGTAATTTTTCATAGAAAATACGAGCTAAATTTTAGATAAATAATAACATAGCCCCAAAGATCATTTCGACTGTGTTCGATACGGTTTTTTGGAGGTTGTGAATGTTCACTTTCTATTGTAGAATGTTAAGTTGTATACAGATTGAATACAACTGATTTTGGGGAATGCAGTTGGCTATAAATAGTAGTCAACTTGATAATAAAAAACAACTCGTGAGCAAACCTCACAAGTTGTTGTCTTAATAGATATTATTTCAAAGTGCCATTTTGGCTCTTTGAAATTTTGAATTTGGCACTTTGAAACAGCGATTATTAGACAGGATACTTTTGTCGTAAATATTCAATAACCTTATCTACATTATTTGATTTTAACATATACAATATGTCTATTGCTAACTTACATTCTCGTTTAACAAAATCACGTTTTGCTGAATTTATTTTCTCTTCTAATCGCTGTTCTAAAATGCGATTTGTTAACTCCGAATACCCCCTTTTATAGCTATCGGTCATAGCATTCAAGATTCGTATGTTCGCCTTTATGATTTCAAGAGAAATCTGTTCGCTATTACATCTATCAATGTAGGTTTGAATCTGTTCTATGCTATTGTTTACCGACTCTGAGATATTGTTAGCTTGTACATTAAGTTGGTCGTTGCTATTGTGAATATCCTTATGACTACGAATTTTACTGAACTTATTTATATCATGTTCAAAGTATTTATCTAACTCACGGAGAATCTTAGCATTTTCGTATATCAAACTACCATTCATAAAGTATAAAAATATAGTCATTAATGTGACTAGTATCCCTCCTTCATAAGGACAAGGAATAATTTTCGAGCTTTGAAACAAGAATGGGTAACTATTTAGTATAATCAGAATTATGTTAGTGAATATAGCTAACCATAAAAGTGTTTTAATTTGCTTTTTCTGTTTTTGCTCGTTATTTTTATCAAATCTCCAATCACTTCTTATATTGTCTGGTAGAAGAATAGCTGGCCAATCAAGTACAAATTCTAAGAAGCCAGAAGTTAGCACACAAAAAAACATCCACCAATCATAACTGTATAGAAGGATTCCAAGCAAAGGGGCGACAAAAACAAAAATACTAAATATTGAATGTAGTATTATTGTTTTAGTAAAACTAAATGGTTTTGCATGTTGCAACTCCCATTTTTCTAATTCTTGTAGCTCACCTTTTGTAAGAGGCCTATACTGAGTTCGGGGTTGTTGGGTTTTCCTGTAAATATAGTCAGCCCCCACCAAACCACCGAGTAACAGCCCTTTTGTAATATCATCAGCGAGTTTACTGCCAGCTCTAAAGCTGCGATTTAAATCTGGCCCCCATCCTCTTCTATACCCCATGACTTTAGCAATTAATCTGATTTACAATATATCCTTCGAGTTTAGAAATCAGGACAATCTTTAATCGCTGAAATTCTTTTGATGCATCAGTAAAAGTATTACTTATAGGTGTTATTTCGTCTGTTATTTTTATCCCATT
>JBGUTM010000040.1:0-3230 GCA_045133075.1 Alistipes sp.
CTATGCACATCTCAGCGGCTTGTCTGCACTATGGTTTGGAGCTTTTCGAGGGTTTGAAGGCTTTCTGCGGAGTTGATGGCAAGGTACGACTCTTCCGTGCGGAGGAGAATGCCAAGCGTATGCAGGCTTCGGCGCGTAAGCTCTGTTTGCCGGTACCTTCGATAGAGTTATTTATCGAGGCTTGTGAGGAGGTTGTTCGCCGCAATGCGCGTTTTGTGCCGCCTTATGGCACCGGGGCCTCTTTCTATTTGCGTCCGTTGTTGATTGGTTCGAATGCGGTATTAGGAGTTCGTCCTGCCACTGAGGCCACGCTGATTGTTTTCGGCACTCCTGTAGGGGCATACTTCAAGGAGGGTATTAAGCCTATTTCGGTGCTTCTCGACCGCGAATTTGACCGTGCTGCTCCACGTGGAACAGGCGAGGTTAAAGTCGGAGGTAACTATGCGTCAAGCATTTACTCTGGTGAGCGAGCACACAAGGCTGGTTACTCGAATGTTCTCTATACTGATGCTTCCGAGCGTAAATATCTCGAGGAGTTTGGTGCTGCAAACTTCTTCGGCATCAAGAATGGTCACTATATCACACCGAAGTCGGAGTCGATTCTTCCCTCGATTACCAATAAGAGTCTGCGCGAATTGGCTGCGCATCTCGGTCTGGTTGTAGAGGAGCGACAGGTGCCCATAGAGGAGCTCTCTACCTTTGAGGAGGTTGGAGCTTGTGGCACTGCGGCTGTTATCTCGCCAATTGGCAAGGTTGTCGATATGCAGACCGGTGATATCTACAACTATGGCAACGAGGTGGGAGAGTGGTCTATGAAGATGTATAACGCTCTTCAGGACATTCAGTATGGTCGAGCCGAAGACATCTTTGGTTGGACTCGCGTGATAGAGATGTAGTCCTTTGTGATAAATTGTTCCACGTGGAACAAAAAGAGGGTGTCCAAACATATTGGACACCCTCTTTTGGCGATGTTTCTGGCTTATCGCCCAAACTTTATCAATAAAACATTGATGTCTGCCGGCGAAACCCCGGGGATGCGCGAAGCCTGACCGATGGTCTTGGGAGCTATGCGCGAGAGCTTTTGGCGAGCCTCAATGGTGAGCGAGTTCATTGTGTTGAAATCAAAACCTTCGGGAATGATAATGTTCTCGAGTCGCTGCAACTTCTCGGCTATCATCTTTTCGCGCTCGATGTATCCGCGATACTTAATCAGAATCTCAGCCTCCTCAATCGCCTCCTCCGAAATCTCTTCGCGGATGATAAATTTGTCGAGCTTGGGTAGGGCAGCGCGAACTCCCTCGATTGTCGTTTCGTTGCGCAAAAGAATGTCATAAAGTTTGCGACCCTGGGTCAAAGGCTCCGAATTTACTGATTTCAAATAGTCGCAAATTTCGCTTGCTTTGATGCTCTGTTCGCGAGCAAATGAAATAAGCGATTCTACAGCACGATTTTTTTTGAGTAAAATATCGTATCTTTTCTCTGAAATCAATCCAATTTTGTATCCAATAGGCGTTAATCTTACATCTGCATTATCTTGACGAAGCAAAATTCGATACTCCGCACGCGAGGTAAACATACGATAGGGCTCATCCACACCTTTGGTCACCAGATCGTCAATCAGTACTCCGATATAAGCCTCATCGCGGCGCAGGACAAGAGCCTCCTCGCCCTTAAGACGGCGGTGAGCATTGATGCCTGCCATAAGTCCCTGTGCAGCAGCCTCTTCATAACCGGTAGTGCCGTTAATCTGCCCCGCAAAGTACAGATTATCAACGAGTTTGCTCTCCAGCGAGTGGTGTAACTGCGTAGGTGGGAAGTAGTCATACTCAATGGCGTATCCCGGGCGGTAGACGTGCACATTCTCCAGTCCCTCGATTTGGTGCAGAGCGTTGATTTGCACCTGATAGGGAAGCGAAGAGGAGAAGCCGTTAAGATAGTATTCGTTGGTGTCGCGGCCCTCGGGCTCCAGGAAGAGTTGGTGTTGCTCCTTGCCTGCGAATGTGCGCAGTTTATCCTCGATGCTCGGGCAGTATCGGGGGCCTATACCCTGAATAGTGCCATTGAAGAGTGGTGAATCTTCGAATCCGGTGCGAAGCGTATCGTGAACATCCTGCGAGGTGTATACTAAAAAGCAGGGTAGTTGTTCCTTAACAGCCTCGGTATCAGGCGAGAATGAGAATTTAGATGGTTTTTCGTCACCATATTGAGGCTCCAGACGTTCGAAGTCGATAGTTCGGGCATCGAGTCGTGCGGGCGTTCCGGTCTTCATTCGGCCGGCTTCGAAGCCCAACTCGACCAGCTGCTCGGTGATGCCGAACGAGGCTGCATCACCAGCTCTGCCTCCCTCGGCATTGGAGCGACCGCAGTGCATAAGGCCCGAGAGGAAAGTGCCGTTGGTCAGTACCACAGCCTTAGCCTCGAAGGTTACGCCCATTCGCGTTTTTACGCCTGTTATACGCGGTTTATCGCCGCTTGTGTCGAAGAGTAAGCCATCGGCTGTATCCTGCCAAATATAGAGGTTTTCTGTGTTCTCCAGCCTCTTGCGCCACTCCTCCGAGAAACGCGCCTTATCGCACTGAGCTCGGGGGCTCCACATTGCGGCTCCCTTCGAGCTGTTGAGCATACGGAACTGTATAGTTGCCAGGTCGGTAATACGTCCCATTTGGCCACCCAGCGCATCTATCTCGCGCACAATCTGGCCCTTGGCAACACCACCCACGGCGGGGTTACACGACATCGCGGCAAACTTGGTCATATCCATTGTCAGCAGCAGGGTCCGTGAGCCGAGGTTTGCCGCGGCAGCCGCAGCCTCACAGCCGGCGTGACCGCCACCGACAACAATTATATCATAGTGAAGATTCATCGTGCGAGCTCCTTATTTTTGAAACATTGAGTGGTAGAGAGCCAGATATTTATCCTCCTTGCGGTGCATCTGTTTCTCGGCACGTGGTGTTTTATCCTTCTGGCCGCAGAGGTGGAGTAGGCCGTGAACGACCACTCGCAACATCTCCTCGCGGCGGGTGGCTCCGTAGAGTCGTGCATTGTCTGCCACGGTCTCGATGTCGATAAATATATCGCCGGCAACATATCCCTCCTTCAGTTCGCTGTAATCGAAGGTGATGATGTCGGTAAAGTAGTCGTGGCCGAGGAACTCTATATTCATTGCGCGGTGACGTTTGGCCGAGCAGAATATGTAGTTTATGTGCTCGATGTTGTAGCCCTCCTCTTGT
>JBGUTM010000041.1:0-3888 GCA_045133075.1 Alistipes sp.
AGGATTCGGGCGTAATTCTGGGCAGTCGTCTGATTGTCGATCCCAAGAAGATGGGATTCGATGTCTGTGCCTTTATCAGCATCCGTATTCAGGATCCGCAGTTGTTGCTCTCGACCGTGGAGGAGCTCAAGCGCATCCCCGAGATTGTGGAGTGCCACTTCATCACGGGCACCTACAACGTGATGGTCAAGCTCTACTGCGTAGATAACGACCACCTGATGAACACCATTTTCAACAGCATCCTCCCCATCCACGGAGTCTCGACCACACAGACCTACATCTCGCTGAATGAGGCTTTCCAGCGTCAGGTGCACGTTGATTGTTTGGATTAACAACACTCTAATTTAAGCCTATGTCACGCATAAGACTTACCAAAGAGTTCTCGTTCGAATCGGCACACGCCCTGGAGGGTTATGACGGCAAGTGCCGCCACATTCACGGACACTCCTATCGACTCTACGTCACCGTCATCGGCACTCCGATAGAGGATCCGACCAATCCCAAGTATGGAATGGTTATGGACTTTGGCCAGCTCAAATCGCTGGTAAATGAGGAGATTATCGAGCGTATGGATCACTCGTTTGTGATGCGCCACACCGAGAGTGCCGACACTGTCAGCTGCGTTCTGCGAGAGGGTTTTGGCAATGTGGTGTTGGTCGATTATCAGCCCACCTGCGAGAATATGTTGGCCGATTTTGCCGCACGCATATCGCGCCGACTGCCCGAGGGGGTAAAACTCCACTCGCTGAAAATGCACGAGACGGCGACCTCGTTTGCCGAGTGGTACGCCGAGGATAACGAATAAGAGATGTTCATCGAGAAGGAAAACACTATGAAAAAACTCTTTTTGGTCGATGCTTACGCATTGATTTTCAAATATTACTACGCCTTTATGGGTCGTCCGATGCGCAATCGTTCGGGCATGAATACCTCGATTATCTTCGGCTTCACCAAGTTCTTGCGCGACATTCAGAAGCGCGAGAAGCCCGACCTGCTCGGCGTAGCCTTCGACCCCAAGGGAGGTTCGTTCCGCAAGGATATCTTTCCTGAATACAAGGCCAACCGCCCCGCCACGCCCGAGGATATTATCGAGTCGGTACCCTACATCAAACGACTGCTCGAGGCGATGTGCATCCCCATCCTCGAGGTGGAGAACTACGAGGCGGATGACGTTATCGGCACACTCGCATTCAAGGGTGCCGAGGCGGGCTATGAGGTCTTTATGGTTACTCCCGACAAGGATTATGGTCAGCTGGTAGGCGAAAACCGCCACCTCTACAAGCAGAAGGGCGATGGCGTGGAGGTTATCCGCACGGCCGACATCTGCGAGAAGTACGGCATCGAGGAGCCTATTTTGGTGCGAGACATCCTTGCTCTGTGGGGTGACTCCTCGGACAACATCCCCGGAGTGCCCGGTATCGGCGAGAAGGGAGCTTGTAAACTGGTGCGCCAATGGGGCACGGCCGAAAACATCCTCGCCAATGCCGACAAAATTGGCGGCAAAGTGGGAGCCAATATCGCCGAATGGGGCGACAAACTCCTTCTGGCAAAGCACTTGACAACCATCTGCCTTGATGTGCCTATCGAGTTCCGTCCGGAGGATTTAACAGTATGCTGTCCGCATATTGACGCTCTGAAGGCTCTCTTTGCCGAGTTGGATTTTCGTATGTTTATGAACGACCTGGCAAACCTTGCTCCTGCCGAGGAGATAACCGATATCCCCAAGCAGGCACCGCAAACGCAGTTGGCGGAGGTTGCCCGCGCAAAATCACATGCACTCAAACAGGCAAGACTGGAGGGTCAAGGTGACCTTTTCGCACAATTCGAGGCAGTATCTTCAACGCCCACGGCACCCACCGCTTCGATCGAGCCGGCAAGCACAGCCACACCCGAAGTTGTAGAGGGAGAGTTGTTCGATATGGATAGCATAGAGCCGGCCACGGCACAAACCACTCCACACGAGTACCGCACGGTATACGCTGCCGAGGAGTTGCGTTCGGTGGTCGAGGAGATTTCGCGATATGAGGAGTTCTGCTTCGATACCGAGACTATGGGATTCGACATCTTCAACGACCGCATTGTAGGCCTGTCGTTGGCTGTGGAGCCTCACAAGGCGTGGTATGTACCCTTCAGCGGGCTCAACAACGAGGAGTATGCCTCGATTCTGCGTCCCTTGTTCGAGAATGCGAATATAGCTAAGATCGGCCAAAACATAAAGTTTGACATAATGGTCTTGAGCCGCCTGGGCATCAAGGTCGAGGGTCGTAAGTTCGACACGATGATTCTCCACTACCTGCTCGACCCCGAGTCGCGCCACGGAATGAATCAGCTCGCACTGCGCTACCTCAACTACAAGCCCATCGAAATTGAGAGCCTGATAGGTCGTGGAGCCAAGCAGCTAACAATGGATTTGGTAGCTGTGGAGCGTGTTGCGGAGTATGCGGCCGAGGATGCCGACATCACCCTGCAACTCAAGCAGGCTCTTATGCCGCTGGTCGAGGAGCAGGGGTTGCTTGAGCTGTATCATCGTATCGAGGAGCCGATGATTGATGTACTTGCCGAGATGGAGCTTACGGGCGTATGTATCGACTCGGCCCTGCTGAACAACTACGCCATCGAGCTCAATGCCCGTCTTGTGGAGCTCGAACGACAGGTGAGGGAGGAGGCCGGAGAGCCGACCCTCAACATCAACTCTACACGCCAGCTGGGCGAGGTACTCTTCTCCAAGATGCGCATTACCGACAAGCCTAAGATGACTAAGACCAAGCAGTTCTGCACCGATGAGGAGTACCTGCAAGGCTTTGCACACGAGCACCATATCGTAAAACTTGTCCTCGAATACCGCGGAGTGAAGAAGCTTCTCTCGACATACGTCGAGGCGTTGCCCCAACTGGTAAATCGCACCACAGGTCGCATACACACCTCGTTCAACCAGGCAGTTACGGCCACCGGACGCCTATCATCCGCCAACCCCAACCTTCAGAATATCCCCGTGCGCGAGGAGCAGGGTCGCCGCATACGCGAAGCCTTTATCCCCTCGGATGAGGAGCACCTGCTACTCTCGGCCGACTACAGTCAGGTCGAGCTCCGCATAATGGCCCACCTGAGCGGTGACGAGTCGCTCATTGAGGCATTCCGCAAGGGTGAGGATATCCACGCAGCCACCGCAGCACGTCTCTTCGGCAAGAGCCTTGATGAGGTCTCGAGCGAGGAGCGCCGCCGGGCCAAGACCGCCAACTTCGGTATCATCTACGGCATCTCGGTATTCGGTCTGAGTCAGCGACTGGAACTTCCACGCTCGGAGGCCAAGGCCATCATCGAGGGCTACTTTGCGTCCTACCCGAAGGTTAAGGAGTATATGGATTCGGCAGCCGAGTCGGCTCGCGAGAAGGGATATGTCTCAACAATCTTCTCACGCCGCCGCTATCTGAACGACATCTCTTCGCGCAATGCCGTGGCTCGCGGCCTGGCCGAGCGCAATGCCATAAATGCCCCTATTCAGGGCAGTGCCGCCGACATTATGAAGATGGCGATGGTTGCCATTGCTCGCGAGTTCAAGGCTCACGGGTTGCAGTCGAAGATGATTTTGCAGGTGCACGATGAGGTTGTGATTGATATGTTACGCTCGGAGCAGCAGCAGGTTATCGACATTGTCACTCGTGCGATGGAGGGTGCCGCCGACTTGAGCGTACCCCTCACCACCGACTATGGCATCGGCCGCAACTGGCTCGAGGCTCATTAGGCTCGAGCAACCTGCCTACAAAAAAAAAGGAAAAATCTGCAAAAAAAGGTAATGATGCAAAAAGCGGCGCTTGTGATAAAATGTAAGTGTCTATAAATTTGCAAATTACAGCGATATTTTAGAGATTAGTAGAAATCGGTTTCTAC
>JBGUTM010000042.1:0-17909 GCA_045133075.1 Alistipes sp.
CCAGCCCGGCATATCCTCCGAGGTGATGTCGAAATCTTCGACAGCCACATCGAGCAATGTGCCATCAATATCGAGCTGGGTCACAGCTCCACTCTCGACCTCTGCAATCTGCTCCTGCGAGAAGGTCGCCACCAACGCGGCAATCTGCTTCATATACTTGCCATACTTGGGGCCGAGGGTTTTGAAGTTGGGCTTGATGCGCTTGGTAATCAGGCCTGTGGTCTTCTCGATAAGCTCGATATCCTTGACGTTTACCTCACTGATGATAAGGTTTTTCACAGCCTCGATATGCTTTGCGGTAGCCTTGTCCAGCACCGGAACGAGTATCTTGGTCAGCGGCTGACGTACCTTGATATTAACCTTGCGGCGCAGGGCTAACACCATCGAAGAGATACGCTGTGCCAGCGACATCATCTCCTGCAACTCGGTGTCGATAAGCGACTCGTCAGCTTTCGGGAAGTCCGAGAGGTGTACCGACTCGTCCGAGTGGCGGCCACTCACGGCGTTTAGGTCGCAGAAGATGCGATCCGAGATGAAGGGCGCAAAGGGTGCCGACAACTTAGCTACACACTCCAAGCAAGTGTAGAGAGTCTGGTATGCAGCCAACTTATCCTTATCCATCTGGCCACCCCAGAAACGCTTACGGTTGAGGCGGACATACCAGTTCGAGAGGTTTTCGCCCACGAACTCCTGGATTGTGCGAGCAGCAGGTGTCGGATCGTAGCCCTCGAGTGACTCGGTAACGCTCTTGATCAGTGTGTTGAGCTCCGAGATGATCCAGCGGTCGATCTCGGGACGCTCGGCAACGGGAATCTCCTCCTCGGCACCGGTAAAGCCGTCAATGTTGGCGTAGAGGGCGAAGAAAGAGTAGGTGTTGTAGAGCGTACCGAAGAACTTGCGGCGTACCTCATCCACACCCTCGATATCAAACTTGAGGTTATCCCAAGGTTGTGAATTCGAAATCATATACCAGCGTGTTGCATCTGCGCCATATTTGTCGAGCACCTCGAAGGGATCTACAGCATTGCCCAGACGCTTCGACATCTTGTTTCCATTCTTGTCGAGCACCAGACCGTTCGAGATAATATTCTTGAAAGCCACCGAGTCGAAGAGCATCGTGGCGATAGCGTGCAGCGTGAAGAACCAACCGCGAGTCTGGTCCACACCCTCGGCAATAAAGTCTGCGGGGTAGACATCGTGGAAGTCGGCACCGCCATTCTCGAATGGGTAGTGCAGCTGTGCGTAGGGCATTGCACCCGAGTCGAACCATACGTCAATAAGGTCGCTCTCGCGCTTCATAGGCTCGCCCTTTGATGATACGAGGATGATGTTATCAACGTAGGGCTTGTGCAGGTCGATATTCTCGGTCGAGTAGTTCTCCTTTGACATATCGCCCACCTTGAAATTCTTGTAGGGGTTCTCGCTCATAAAGCCTGCGGCGATCGACTTCTCGATTTCGCTCATAAGCTCCTCAACCGAGCCGATACACTTAATCTCCGAGCGATCCTCGGTAGCCCAGATGGGTAGCGGAGTGCCCCAGAAACGTGAACGCGAGAGGTTCCAATCGTTGAGGTTCTCCAACCACTTGCCGAAACGTCCCGAACCGGTCGATTCAGGCTTCCAGCGGATGGTCTTGTTGAGTTCGATCATACGCTCCTTGAGAGCCGTTGTGCGGATAAACCACGAGTCGAGCGGATAGTACAACACCGGCTTATCGGTACGCCAGCAGTGGGGATAGTTGTGGGTATGCTTCTCTATGCGGAAGGCGCGATTCGAGGCCTTGAGCAGCATCGAGATATAGATGTCGAGAGTCTCGGCAGCTGTGGCAGCCTTCTCATCGTAGCGGCCATCGACCATAAACTGCGGATCATAGGCATTCTTCACCCAGCGACCTGCATAATCCTTGTATGCCTCGACATCGACACACTCCGCAACGAACTTTTCATCCAGTTCGTCAAGCAGATAGAACTTACCCGTAAAATCGACCATCGGACGGGTCTCGCCGCGCTTGTTAATCATAAAGAGCGAGGGGATACCTGCGGCACGGGCCACAAAGGCGTCATCGGCACCAAATGTTGGTGCGATGTGAACGATACCGGTACCATCCTCGGTGGTAACGTAGTCACCCGTGATCACACGGAATGCCTTATCCTCGGCGGGGGTCCAATTACCCTTCTCGTCAGCCTCCACGGGCTTAACCCACGGAATGAGCTGCTCGTAGCGGATTCCGGCGAGGTCTGCACCCTTGTAGGTACGCTCCTCCTCAACGGTATAGGTACCCTCCAACTTCTTGTTGAAGATTGCGGGCACCAGGTCGCGAGCGATGATGACCGTTTGCGGCTGCTCGGTGTAGGGGTTGATGCACTTTACGCGCACATAGTCAATCTTGGGGCCAACGCAGAGTGCAGTATTCGAGGGGAGTGTCCACGGGGTGGTTGTCCAGGCGAGGAAGTAGAGTTCGCCTTGCACATCCTCGAACAGATGCTCGCTCTCGGCATTACGTACCACGCGGAACTGTGCGGTGCAGGTGGTATCCTTAACATCGCGGTAGCAACCCGGCTGGTTGAGCTCGTGTGTCGAGAGACCGGTACCTGCGGCCGGCGAGTAGGGCTGGATGGTGTAGCCCTTATAGAGCAGACCCTTGTCGAAGAGCTGCTTGAGCAACCACCACAGAGTCTCGATATACTTGTTATCGTAGGTGATGTAGGGGTCATCCATATTTACCCAATAACCCATACGGCGCGTGAGGTTTTCCCAAACGCCCGTAAACTTCATCACATCGGCGCGGCAAGCCTTGTTGTACTCCTCAACGGTAATCTTCTTGCCGATATCCTCCTTGGTGATACCGAGCGCCTTCTCTACGCCGAGCTCTACGGGCAGACCGTGAGTATCCCATCCCGCCTTGCGGTGTACGAGATAGCCCTGCTGAGTCTTGTAGCGGCAGAAGATATCCTTGATGGTACGCGCCATAACGTGGTGGATACCGGGCATTCCGTTTGCCGAGGGGGGACCCTCATAGAATACGAATGTCGGATGACCTTCGCGCGTTGTGATACTCTTATGGAAAGTGTCTTTGGCATCCCACTGGCCAAGGACATCGCTTGCAAGTTTGGGTAAGTCTAACCCCTTGTACTCTGTGAATTTCATATATTGCAAATTTCTCTTTATCGAACTAAATCTCCATCAGCGAGTGAACGGGAGCAATACTTTCGAGACGCTCACGGCCACCGAGCTCTGCAAGGTTTACCAGGAAGATGAACTCCTTGATCTTGACACCATACTCCTTGCCGTCAACCACAATGCGCATCGACTCCATTGAGCGGGCAACGCCCTCGGCCGTACCGCCCGTAGCCAGTACATCGTCAAAGAGTGTGATTTCGAAAACATCACCTTCGGGGGCACCGGCGGCGATATCGCTGCGGCGATAGAAGAGGGTGTCGAATCCATACTCCTTCTCGATGCGTACCTCGATCAGGTCACCCTCATTGAAGGGGAGCTTGCCACTCTTGCGAATGGGGATGATGTTCTGCACCTTTTCGTTGGTTAGCAGCAGCGGCGAGGCAAACAGAAATCCGCGAGCCTCGGGAGCAGCCACATTGGCAGCGGTTGTAAGTTCGGTCAAGCGGTCGATAAGTTGCTTATAGACAACCTTATCCTGCAACAGCGGAATAATATCTACGAATTTAATACCCTCTTTCGGGAAGTCCTGATAGAATTTAAGTGTGTTAATCATCGTTGTTTAAGGCATTTTATTTGCGCAAACTTACTAAATAATTTTCTTTTGACGGGAAAAATCCGCCAAAATCTTTAATTTTGTCCGTCATTTGTAGCAGATTAGGCAGTATGGAATCCGTAATTGAGTTTTTTGTAGAGTGGGGCTATGTCGGGATTTTCCTCTCGGCGTTTCTGGCCGGCAGCATTGTGCCTTTCTCTTCGGAGCTTGTTATGGTTGCGCTGGCGCAGGTGGGGCTTTCGCCTTTGTGGTGTGTGGTATGGGCCACGGCAGGCAATACACTCGGAGGTGTAACCTGCTATTATATAGGCCGTTTGGGCAAGACGGAGTGGATCGAACGCTACCTGCATATCAGCCACGAGCGCATCGAGAAGACCAAATCCTTTCTCCGTGGTCGCGGAGCTGTGATGGCTCTCTTTGTGGCGTTGCCATACGTAGGCGATGCCATAGCCGTAGTGTTGGGCTTGATGCGCAGCAATCCGTGGATTACCACCCTGGCGATGATGGTGGGTAAGGCGATAAGATATATCGCCGTCATCTACGCCGCCGAGGGGATTGCTTCGCTATTCTAAGAGTTTTAACAAGGTAGGATTCAGCCACATAGGGCAGTCTATTCAATCACAAATACTGCTCATCGCCATTCTCATCAAACCACGAATAACCATCCATTTCGTGGCACTCACACCAAGCATTGTCGCAGTTAAAGCTATCGTGCACATGAGGTTCCTTATTGTCGTGGTCATCTCCTGAATCCAACAGAGAGTTAAGCATTAAAAAATCACTTATCGTATCGTTCTCTTCACGCCTCTCCTTTCGTGGCGACCAACCTTGGCACTGCTCAACCAAATCGCAATTGACACAGAATTGTTCTTCATAGGTGTAGCCGTAAATACAATGTGCCGAGCCGTCATAATAATCATAGTTGTTGGTTTGATCTTGCGGCTCCCTGTCTTGCCTTATCAATCTATACAACCACCAGTATAAACATACAATAGCGATTATCGCGATCACAGCAGCCCATAAGCAGAGATTAAATGCCGATGAAATAATATAAATTACGAATTTCATACCCCTTTAACTTTTAATTGGCAACAAAAGTAGGGGTGCGCTGTGACAATCTCTGACACAGCACCATTATTTTTCGCTATTTTGCGGGGAAATTACCCGATAAATGAGAGCAATTCGGTGTAGAGCCTCTGAATAGGCAGACCCATAACATTGTAGAACGACCCCTCGATACGCTCTATCGCCACGCAACCTATCCACTCCTGGATGCCGTATGCCCCCGCCTTGTCGTATGGGCGGTAGTTATCGACATAGTAGGCTATCTCATCTTCGCCCATCTGGCGGAAGTAGACCGCTGTTGCCACTGCAAAGGTCTGTTTTCGCTCCTTCGAGCGCAGGGTAACACCCGTATAGACCGTATGGCTGCGTCCAGACATGGCTCGCAACATTTCGAGGGCATCTTCTCGGTCGGCAGGCTTGCCCAAAACACGATTATCGACCACCACCGTAGTATCGGCGGTGACGAGGATATCTCCCTCACCCATAGGCTCGGGACAGGCGTCGCTTTTGAGTGAAGAGAGGTAGGGTGCAACCTCCGCAGCGGGCAGGGTTGCGGGATAGCTCTCATCACACTCGAACTTTTGTGCGAGGGTGAATTTTAGACCCGCATCCTCCATCAGTTGGCGGCGGCGTGGTGATGCCGAGGCAAGGATCACTCGGTGGTCGGCAAGTTTCTCGTGCAGAAGCATATCTTCGGATGTTAGCGGATATCGAAATTGAGTAATTCGCGACCTTCGAGTGTTGCGACCAGATTGTCACCGGCCACCACGGGGCCCACACCACAGGGTGTTCCCGTATATATCAGATCACCAATCTTGAGGGTCATATATTGCGAAATATGGCTGATAATTTCATCCACCGAGAAGAGCATCTTGGCCGTGTCACCCGTCTGACGCACCTGGCCATTGACCTTCAGGTCGAAATGGAGGTTGTCAATCGCACCCAACTCCGCCAACGACACAAACTCCGGCGAGAGCGCAGCCGAGTGGTCAAAGCACTTCGCGGGCTCCCAGGGCAGACCCTCCTCGATGGCCTTGCGTTGCAGGTCGCGGGCCGTGAAGTCGATACCCAGACCCACCTCGTCATAGTAGCGGTGTGCAAAGCGGCGGTCGATACACTTGCCCACGCGGTTAATCTTTACGACCAGCTCACACTCATAGTCCACCCTCTCCGAGAAGCGGGGGATGTAGAACGGATCGTTATTGCGTAGCAGGGCTGTGTCGGGCTTCAGGAAGAATAGAGGCTCCTTCGGCAGCGTGGCACCATCATTCAGTTCGGTTGCGTGGTCGGCATAGTTACGACCTATACAGATTATCTTCATTATCGCAAAAATTTCTTTTTTCTTACATTCACATATATCGCCACAGCGATAAGCGATACCGCCGGAATCCCCACGAACATTATAAACCATAGAACCCGGTTCGGCATAAGGGGTGCTATCAGGGCTGTGACCACCCCGGCAAACATTACATTCGATATCAGTCGGCCCACCTTCTCGACGTCGATTTTGTCGCGCTCAGCCTGTGGCATAGTGTTGTATCCCGCCATAGTTTCGGGGTATCTACGCACAAATAGGGCTATTGCAAGCCAAAGTACAGCAAATATAACCGAGCCGACAATCATCAATTGTGAATTGTGGATTGTGAATTGCGAATTGATTTGACGATACAATCGGCAAATCTTTCACTTGCACCTGCACCTCCGATTATCGTGCGCAGCTCCTCAAAATCCGCGAGCATCTTTTCTCGCTTCGAGCCACCCTCGAGTATCGAGCGCAGTTCGCGCTCAGCCTCCTCCATATCGACCTTTGCAACGACAATCTCGCGTACCGCCTCACGGCTCAGATTGATATTTACCAGCGACACAAATGGTATCTTCAGTACCAGCGGGCGCAACACCTCATAGAGCTTCGGGATGTGGTACAACACCATCTCGGGGATGCCCATAAGAGCCGTCTCGAGGGTTGCCGTGCCCGAGGTTACAAGGGCTGCCTCGGCCACATTTAAGGTCTCGTATGTCTGGTTATAGACAACCTTTACATCGCTACCATTCAGGATTTTATCGTAGACCACGCGAGCGACCCACTCCACCCCCGTAACCACAAACTGTCGGTCGGGGAATCGGCGCGAAAGAGCCACCATCTCGGGCAGATTATCCCTGATTTCACTCACACGGCTGCCGGCCACCAGGGCCACAATCGGACGCTCATCCAACCCGTTGCATTTGCGGAACTCCTCACCCGTGGGGAGGCTCGCCTGTCGCTCGGTGATGGCATCCATAAGGGGGTTGCCACAAAAAGAGATGTTCTCCACCCCGCGAGAGCTAAACCACTCCTGCTCGAAGGGGAAGATTATCAGTAGTTTATCTACATATTGGCGCAATGCCTTTACACGGTGCTCCTTCCAGGCCCACGCCTTGGGGGCGATGTAGTAATGCACCTTCAGACCAGTCTGGTGAGCCCATCGGGCAATCTTCATATTGAATCCCGGGTAGTCGATAAGTACCACAACATCGGGTTGATACGCTGCGATATCGCTCTTACACTCACCTATCTGCGAAAAGATAGTGCGCAGATTGCGCAGCACCTGCACGAAGCCGAAAAATGAGGTTTGTTTGTAGTGCTTGACCAGGTTTTCGCGACCTCCGACCTCGGCCATCTTGTCACCACCCCAGAAGCGGAACTGCGCTTCGGGGTCGGCTTTCAAGATGCCTCTCATCAGATTTGAGCCGTGCAAGTCACCCGAAGGTTCACCGGCGATAATGTAATACTTCATATTCCACTATAATTCAAACAAAATCTAAAATCAATTTTGAATTTAGAATTCTGAATTGTGAATTTCCAATAGGTCGGGGCGTAATTGTTTTGTTCGCTCGAAAGCTTGGGCCTCCTTCCATTTTTCTATCTCGGCGAAGTTGCCCGAAAGAAGCACATCAGGGACCTTCCAGCCACGGAAATCGGCCGGGCGAGTATATACGGGCGGTGCCAATAGGTCATCCTGGAAGCAGTCGGTCAGTGCCGACTCCTCATCGCCTATGGCTCCCGGAATCAGACGTACCACCGAGTCGGTGATGATTGCCGCCGCCAGCTCGCCTCCCGTCAGCACATAGTCGCCAATCGAGATCTCGCGAGTAATCAGGTGTTCGCGGATACGGAAGTCGATGCCCTTGTAGTGGCCGCAGAGGATGATGATGTTGCCCAGGGTCGAGAGTCGGTTTGCCTCGTGCTGGTTGTAGGTGATGCCATCGGGCGAGGTGAAGATGATCTCGTCATACTCGCGTTCGGACTGCAACTTCTCGATAAGCTCGAATACCGGCTCACACTTCATAACCATCCCCGCCTCACCACCGAAGGGGTAGTCATCGGTGGTCTTGCGCTTGTCGTGGGCGTAGTCGTGCAGGTTGTGTACCACAATCTCGACCAGGCCCTTCTCCTGTGCACGATGGAGAATCGATTGGTTGAGCGGAGACTCCAAAAGTTCGGGAACTACCGAAATAATATCTATACGCATATACTTTGTAGGCTTTCAGCCAATAGCTTTTGTTAAAAATCAGAAATGAACCTCTTCGTTTATAACCTCCACGATGAATGGGTTGTAGAGTGTTTCGTGACCGATGGAGCTCTCCTCGCCGTGGCCCGGGTAGACCTTAACCGTATCACCCAGCGGCACCAACTTGTCGAGTATCGAGCGCATAATCCACGAGTAATCTCCTCCCGGCAGGTCGGTGCGACCGATGCTCTCGCGGAAGAGGGTGTCACCCGTGAGCACTATGCCCATCTGCTCATTGTAGAGGGCAACGTGTCCCGGTGTGTGTCCCGGTGTGGGGATAACCTTGAGGGTCGTATTGCCAAATTTAATCTCTTCCAAACCTTCGAGGTCGATATCTATGGACGAGGGGAACGTGCAGTCGTTCATCCCGAACATCTTGGCACTCGCTGCCGCCGACTCGAGCAGAAACGAATCCTTGCTTGAGAGTGCAAAGGGGATGTTGAATGTGCGGCGCAGATGCTCCACGCCGGCCAGGTGGTCAAAGTGTCCGTGGGTATTGACCGCCATCACGGGCTTAAGCCCCTGCTCCGTAATAAAATCGACCAGGCGATTATCCTCGCGTGCCGACACATTGCCTGCATCAACCACGATACACTCGTCACTCTCATCCCAGAGGATGTAGGTATTCTCCTGAATAGGATTAAATGTCAGTTTTGCAATTTTCAACATTGTTTCAAATCTGTTAATCGGACAAATATAGTGATTTTTTGCGAGAATCACACTCTTTTTTCGCTCCAACCGCCCGAAGGCTTGGTGCAACATAATAATATTGTGTGTCCAATGTTACATTTATGTTAATTCTGGTGTGCGGATGCTCATATATATACGTAAGGTTTTACCTTTGTAGAAATAAATCCAAACTATTTGACTTATGTCGCCTATTTTTACCTTTATCGTCATCACGCTCGGACTGCTTGCCGTTCTGGGTATTGTCGTGGGTGTGACCAATGACGCAGTAAACTTTCTCAACTCGGCCCTCGGATCGAAGGCTGCACCCAAGAATATCATTCTGGCTATCGCCTCGGCAGGTATTATGGTCGGAGTGATGACCTCGAGCGGTATGATGGAGGTTGCCCGCAGTGGCGTCTTCTATCCCACGCAGTTTACATTCTCCGAGATAATGATGTTGTTCCTGGGAATGATGCTTGGAAATATCATCCTGCTTGATATCTTCAACTCGCTCGGATTGCCCACCTCGACAACCGTGTCGCTCGTCTTCGGCCTGCTCGGCTCGGCTATGGCTGTGGCTATCTACAAGATTGCCACCTCGGACGCCTACTCGATTACCGATATGTCGCACTTTATCAACTCGGGCAAAGCGATGGTTATCATCTCGGCGATTCTGATGTCGGTGGTTATAGCCTTCATTGTAGGTCTGCTGATGATGTGGATTTCGCGCGTCATCTTCTCGTTCCGATACCATAAGATGTTCAATCGTATCGGAGCTTTGTGGTGCGGAATTTCGTTTACAGGTATCATCTATTTCGCAGTGTTCAAGGGCCTGAAGGGCCTGCTGCCTGCAGAGTTTATGGACTACATCAACGAACACCTGGGATTGGCCCTGTTCTGTGTGTGGGTGGTGAGCTCGGCTCTCTTGCAGTTCCTCAAACTCTTCAAGGTCAATATCCTCAAGACCACAATCCTGATGGGTACATTCTCGCTGGCTTTGGCCTTTGCCGGTAACGACTTGGTGAACTTTATCGGTGTGCCCCTGGCCGGCTACGACTCCTACAAACTCGCCCTCGATGCAGGAAGCGAAGAGATTACTATGGGTGCCCTGATGAATCCGGCTAAGGCTAACTTCTGGATTATGTGTGCCGCTGGTTTGATTATGGTCGTCACGCTCTTTATGTCGCGCAAGGCGATGAACGTGTCGCAGACCGAACTCTCGCTCTCGAGCCAAAATGAGGGCCAGGAGAAGTTTGACTCTACCTTCATCTCGCGAGGGCTTGTCCGTGGGGCCATACAGATTAGCCACTTCTTCGGCCGTGTGATCCCCCAGAGTGTGCAGGCAAAGATCGAAAAACGCTTCGAGCCGCTGCCCCGCGAGGAGCAGACCTCGGCCGCATACGACCTTATCCGTGCAACGGTAAACCTTACCTGTGCCTCGATTCTTATCGCGGTGGCAACCTCGTTCAAGCTCCCCCTCTCGACCACCTATGTTGTGTTTATGGTGGCTATGGGTAGTTCACTGGCCGACCGCGCGTGGGGCCGAGAGAGTGCCGTATACCGCATTACGGGAGTTATGACCGTGATTTCGGGCTGGTTTATCACCGCCATAGCAGGCTTTATCATCTCGCTCGTCATCACACTGATTCTCGTCTGGGGTGGTTGGATTGCGGCAGTTGTGCTGGTTGCTCTCTGTGGCTACCTGGTGATCAAAGGAAACTTCACCAGCAAGAAGAAGGATGAGAAGGTTAAATCTGCCACAAAATTCGAGACCAGCGACTCGGCCGAGGTGATGATCAATCGTATCGAGGATGTCTGTGTGACGATGGATCAGGTGACCCGCATCTATAGCCGCACAATTCTGGCAGTATTCAAGGAGAATCGCAAGGTTTTGCGCGATATGGTCAAGGAGTCCGAGGAACTCTTCCTTGAGGCTCGTGAGCGTAAGTACAAGATTCTCCCCGCCCTGCGCGATATTCAGGAGAGAGATATTAACACCAGCCAATTCTATGTTCAGGTTATCGACTATATGTCGGAGGCAACCAAGGCACTGATTCACATCACCCGCCCGGCATTTGACCATATCGACAATAACCATCAGGGCTTCTCCAAGGAGCAGATTGTCGATCTTAAGGAGGTGAACGATGAGGTGGAGGCAATCTTCGTGACCATCAGCCAGATGTTGCGCCGCAAGCACTTCTCGGACATCGCCATCATTATCGAGATGCGCGACCATCTCTTCGATACGCTCGATGTGGTTATGCGCAACCAGCTGCGCCGAATGAAGGAGGGAGAGTTCTCGACTTCGGCTTCGATGCTCTACTTCAACATCCTCAACGAGACCAAGACGATGGTGCTCCAGTCGCGTAACATTATGCGTTCGCTCGAACACTTCGTTCACGAGAGTGATAACTATGTGGCCTTCCGTCAGGCTGTCAATGCCAAGGCCGGTATGCTCGAAGAGGTACACGAATAGAGCCTCCAAAGTTTGCCGCTATTTGGTGAGGTTTAATAGGGCGTTTAAGAAATTAGGGAGTTTAGAGAGTTTAGGGATGGCAGGGTAGTCTGCACAGATTCCCTAAATTCCTTAAACTCCCTAATTTCGTTAAGTTCCATAATCTTTCGTTGTAGATACCTAAATTGTTCGTTATCAATAGTCAGCTGTCAATCTGTACTAAAAAATCACATCCGATAATAGCTTGATAACCAACGGATTACCCCCACCCGAAAAATTCTCTGGCGAAAATTTGGTTTTGCCGTTCGGTTTTTATTGTGTAAGTTTGTGGCGTTTAACTCGTTAGGTCGGTTAAAAAAACGGCTAAACAAACTTGCAAAACACCCCAAAACGGACAATACATATATAAAATCATAAACAGAACGTATGAAAACTATTAAGAAAATTTGCGCAACAAAGCGTGATTATCTGCTTCCCGATGTGGAGTTGGCAGAGGTTGCCTTGGAGCGTGGCTTTGCTGATTCGATTGAGGTGGTCGGCAAGGACGAAGAAGTTGAGTTTTAACCCTTAAAAACGAGAGAAGATTATGAAGAAGCTTTATTTTTATTTAGTATCGATGCTCGTTGCTGCAGTTGTGGCAGTGGGTTGTACCGAGGACATCACCAAGGACGAGGTCTATGATGGTCCTATCGGAGAGGTTGTAAAGGAGATGATGACCGTTACGGCGTCGTTGGAGTGTGACGAGCCCGCCGAGGGTGAGGAGTCGCGTACCACGCTGACCGACAATAACGGAGGTAAGATTGTTTGGAGCGAGGGTGACGCTATTGGAGCCATCTCGGCAGATGGTACCATTACCGAGTGTGCGGTAACAGCTATTGACGGCTCGAACGCAACATTTTCGGTACCTGCGGACACGAAGTATGCCATCTATCCTTATGCCAGCGGCTCGACTTTCGATACCGAGAAAAACACTTTGGACTATACGATGCCCCACACCCGCACTGTTGATGGCTCGAAGAAGGTCTTTGGCAACAAGGAGAATGTGATGTGCGCTCACCTTGTAAACAAAAACCTATCGTTCAAGAACTTGTGTGGTTATATCGAGGTTAAACTCAAGGGTACCGGTACGGTTAAGCACGTTGCTCTGCGTAATAACTCGGGCAAATGGGACGCATTGTCAGGTCTTGGAACTATCAATTTCAGCGATGCTAATGAGCCGAAGGTTACTACCGGCACCGATCATGGTTCGACCTTTAATTTTGCATATGCAACCTGCTCGAATGTGGAGTTGAGCACCGCCGAGGCAACATCGTTCTACTTTATCGTTCCTCCTCGTACCTACGAGAATATGGCTATCTGCGTTCAGACCGATAAGGGTTCGTATGCTATCCAGTCAAAGAATGCAATCACCGTTAATCGCTCGATGATTCGCCCCATTTCGGCTATCAATATCGACAATCTCAAGCCCGCAACCGCTACCAACCTGGCAGAGGGTGGTGTGGCTAACTGCTATGTTGTTCCGCAGGGTGGTGAGGCTAAGTACTACTCGTTCCCCGCACGCAAGATTAACGGTACTGCAAACCTCGAGAATGTCGCTTATGCTCACATTTCATGGAGCGAGAGCCCGACTTTGGTTACCAATGTATGCTACGATGCGGCAAGCGGCAAGGTTTCATTTAAGTACGAGGGTAACAACGCTGAGGGTAATGCACACATCGCACTTCTTGATGCTTCGCACAACATCCTTTGGAGTTATCATATCTGGTGTACTGATCAGCCTCAAAAGCTGATTATTACCACAGCCAATATGAACCACGCTATTCTCGACCGAAATCTTGGTGCAACTTACACTCCGAAGACAGTTACCGAGGCAAAAAACATTTCGGCAAATGAAGCTGTTGAGTCTATGGGCCTTTACTATCAGTATGGTCGCTACTCTCCATTCCCACGTGCTGCAAGCGCTACTACTCGCGCTGACTCGAAAGCTTTCGTTGGCAATACTCGTGTGGCTGTGCAGTATGCATTTGCAAGATATAATCAGTTCTTATCTTGCTCAAATGCAGTCTACGCATATAACAATGCATTGAAATACCCCAAGATGTTCTACTATATCGGATACTCTTCGGCGGCAGCAAGCGAGTCAACATATAACAAGACAGGCTCAAACGCTATTTGGTACGGAAAGAGTGTTTACAACCCCTTCACTTATAGCGATAAGTTGTGGCATTCGGAGAATGCTCATGTTGTAAGCAAAAAGTCAGACAACGACCCCTGTCCCGCGGGATATTGCGTAGAAGACCAGGTAAGTGCTGAAGCATACTTGGTTGGTAATGCGCTCACCGCAGCGACTGGTAAGTTTGGCGCTTATCGCGAAGATGCAACTACGAAGGCTCTTATTTGGCTCCCCTATCAGGGTTTCCGTACATATAACACTGCTCTTGTAAACTATATCGGCTACAATGGCACATCGATCGGCAACTACAATCTATGGGCAGCATATACCGAGGCTCCTGCAAATAACCTAAACTGCGTTCGTATCAGTGGCACAACCAGCCCCAGTTTGGATGCAGCATATACACAAGCAAGCATGGGCGCGGGTATTCGTTGCCGTGCAATTGACCGATCGGATTTGCAGGGTATAACTCCAGTAAGCGGTTTTGAGGGTCAGGGTACCGAGGCTTCGCCCTATCTTATCAAGAGTGCTGACGACCTGGTTAAGCTTTCGAATCTCTGCAACGGCTCGGCGGTGGCTTCGGGTCCGACAGATTTCAAGTCGGCACACTACGCTATGACTACCACTATAAATATGTCGGGCAAGACCTTCAAGCCTATCAATAACTTCTCGGGCGTGTTCGATGGTAAGACTTACACTATTTCGAACTTGGTAGTTACCCCCGTAAGCGGTCAGCCTAACGGTATGTTCGGCACTATCGAGAATGCTACCGTCAAGAATCTGACTCTCGAGCAGAGCTCTTTGAACGTGACCACTAACGATCTTTGTGCCGGAGGTTTCGCAGGCAAGGCTACAAACTCAACATTCGACAATTGTACTTTCAATGGTATTGTTATGTCGGCTTGCTCGGCGTCATTTGTAAGTGTTTCGGGTACTAACGGAGCATCGGCTGTTGTCGGCGGTATCGTGGCATATGCTATCAATACCAATATCACCAACTGTAATATCTCTGGTCAAGTTCGTGCTTCTAAGGGTCAGTTTGTCGGCGGTATGGCAGGACATATCGAGGGTGGTAAAATCGACAAGTGTAATGCTGTTCGTAGCGCATATATCTATGCAAAGTCAAATCACGCTGGAGGTATCGTAGCTCGTATGACCAAGGATGCTGAGGTTACAAACTGTACCGTAGACACTCCCGTTTATTGTAGCTACGCTATCAATGGCGGTATCGTAGGTCGTATGCAGAGTGGCCTTGTTAGCAACTGCCTTGTGACCAGCAATTCGGAGATTGTTGGCCACCAGGATGAGACTGGCACAAGCTATGTTGGTACAGGAGGTATTGTTGGTACTGTACAGACTGCTAATAATCAGGGAACCAGCGCTGTTGTTACAAATTGTGCTTGCTATGCCAACGTGATTGCAAATGTTTATATTGGTGGTATTGTTGGTGAGGTATCTCCGACCGTGGCCGGCACCACTATCGAAATCAACAACTGCCTTTTCCAGGGCTCGTTGGAGACTCGCTCGTCAACTTATAATGCCACAAATAAAACTTATGATTGGGGTGTTTCTGGTGGTGTTGTAGGCTGTATAGGAAATGGTACACCTTCAGGTACTGCATCTGTTTCGCATTGCACAGCCTTGGTTAATGGTATTCGCTTTAATACAAAAGCCCAATATGCCGGTTACGGAGGTGTTGCAGGATATGTTAAGAAATCGACCTTCAACAACTGTTATTCGAACTTGAATGTTGCAAACATCAAGGATCAAAACGGCACTAAGATTACACTCGCAAATCACGGAAGTTTGTATGGTGTTGGTTGGTGGGGTGCAAATTATGGCAATCCGTCATTCTCGAACTGCTACTACCTGTCAGGCAGCAAGATTGGTCGCGATAGTGGTACGCCCGCGCTGACTAATGTGGCGGCATTGACCGATGCAGATATGACCAATGGTACATTGCTGAATAAACTCAAGTCCGTAGGCGGCTTGTGGGTAGCAAATGCGGAAGGCTATCCAGTCCCCTCGGGTGTTCCTGCAAATACCGGAACTACCTCAACTCCCGCAAAGACCCGCGTCAGCGTTATCGGCGACTCGATTTCGACCTTCGAGGGCTGGATGCCTTCGGGTTATGTCAAATACTATCCCAATAAGACCGTTACAAATGCTTCGCAGACATATTGGTATAAGCTTATCTACAACAAGATGAGCAACGCTACACTCGAGAAGAATATCGCGTGGTCGGGTACTGTTGTGGCTCGCTCGACAGATGCTGACTACTTGGCTTCTGACCACGGTGCAGGTCACTGCTTTGTAGAGCGTTTCCGTGACGATGGCATGGGTAATCCCGATGTAATTCTCCTCCACGGTGGTACCAACGACTGTAGCAACCGCGGTAAGAGCATCGCACTCTATCCGGGCTATCCAACCTATGGCGGATCAGGCTATGACAAAACAGCTTGCCCCACCAAAGATGTCATCCAAAGTAAGTGCGCAAGTGCTGCTGCACTCACTACTCGCGACCAGATCCTGGCTCTCAACGATACCACTTTTGTCGAGGCGTACATCAAGTTGCTTTGCCTGATGCACCAGAAGTATCCCCAAGCAAAGGTTGTAATGATTATCGGTGATAAGATTCACGCAGGTACTCGTCTGGCAATTCAGTACATCGCTAATTATTATGCAAGCACATGGGGTTACCGTTGTGTGAACTTGCAGGATGCTGAATGCGGCACTATCAGCAAGTTGCCTGATGATAGCACTCACCCTGACGAGGCAGGTTTCGAGACTATGGCAAACTATATCTACACAAAGGTAGGCTCGTATATCGACTAAAGCGAGCAGATTATAACTCTGTGAATCTTTTCGGGTCGCTCGGCTTCTGCGGGCGACCCGTTTTGCATCCTCACCCGTTTTGCTGTTAAATAAATTTGTAGTACCTTTGTGTAGAAAAGATTAAATAGTGGAGAATATGAGCGATAAGTGTGCAACCCCCAACGATATCAACACCAAGAATGAGCCGATGGTAATCTGCCCCGAGTGTGGTGTACCCGTGCCCGCAAGTATGGAGCGATGCCCCTACTGCGGAATCCGTATGCCGCGAGGTTGCCGTATGCTCGTCTATCGAATCATCGCCGCCGTGGTGGCCGTAATTGTAGCCATAGTGCTGCTGGTGACTCTGTTGTAGGTGGGTGCTACCCACTATGATGGCCATTAGCTTTTTATTCAATTGTGGCTTTTTTGAAGCTTTGTAGCATCCGCAAAGATACGGCAAAATGAGAGGAGCGACCGTGTAAGTTTACTTACAAAAGGTCGCTCCTCTCGGTTGGGGATATTGTCGCAGGCAACCAAAGCCTCGCACACAACCGCCCAAAACCTATCGCAGGGTCATCTCATCGAGCAGGTAGGCGGCTCCGCCTATGCGGTCGATAACGAAGAGCACGTAGCGTATATCCACCGATATATTGCGGCAAATCGAAGGGTCGAACTCCACATCGCTCATCGTTGAACGCCAGGTGCGGTCGAAGTTGATGCCGACAAGTTCGCCTCGGCCGTTGATAATGGGTGAGCCGGAGTTTCCGCCCGTGGTGTGATTGGTCGCAAGGAAGCATACCGGCACCGTGGGGCGGCCATCGAGCATTACTCCGTGGCGACCATAATCCTTCTCGTGGAAAATATCGCGTAGGCGTTGGGGCACGTTATAGTCGTAAATTTCGGGGTTATCCTTGGCGATGATACCATCAATGGTGGTCTGCGGAAGGTGCCACTCGCCATCGGCATACTCATAGCCCGCCACCGAGCCATAGGCTACGCGCAGGGTGAGATTCGCATCGGGGTAGAAGCTACGCTTGGTATCCCACTCCATCAGAGCTTTCAGGTAGGGTCGATACCAGCGTTGGATGTCGGCCAGGTTGCTCAGGTTGCGTACTCGGTATTTTGTCGGATACTCCTTGCGGACAATGGCGTAAAACTCCACTGCCGGGTCGCTCTTGTCGCACTGTGAGGCTGTCGCCTCCTCACGGCAAGCCGAGTGGTCGTAGACATAGTCCACATAGGCATCTGTGGAGCCGAACTGCGCAATCTTCGCCTCCAAAGCCATAGGTAGCTTACCATCGGGCATACGCGCCACAAACTCTGCAAGCATCGCCTTTGCCAAGGCGCGGTCGATGTCGAGGTTGAAATCCTTGTAAAGTTCCTCAACACTCTTACCGGCAGCCGCCATAGCTGCCATCTTTGGCAGTTCGAGTGTGATGACGGTCTCGGCGT
>JBGUTM010000043.1:0-2320 GCA_045133075.1 Alistipes sp.
AGCGCCGCTTTTTGCATCATTACCTTTTTGTGAAGTAGATGTGCTGATTAGCGCACCTCTACAAGATGGGGAAACTGAACATCTGCCGAACGCTTCACGAAGAGTGATGAGGTAGCATTGTTGCTGAAGGGCTCAACTGCACCGCTGTACTCACAAGTGACAGTGTGGCCGTTGCCGGTAGTCATATTGACACGGATGCCATACTTACCATTGCCAGCATTGCGAATCTCGACTGTTCCGTCTATGAGAACATCGCTTTCGGTTGTCATATCGGGATATACACGCTCAACATATGAGCCCAGTGCTATACCACCCCAGAACTTACCCGGGTAGAATACTCCCGGCTCCTTAACCATAGTGCTACCATTCATAGTACCCGGTCTGTAGTCGCCTGCAAAGTCTGCACCCGCCTCAGTGTAGAGATCGAGCATAATCATATGACCCGGAGCTGCAGGGTGTGTACCATCAGCCGAAATCTCAGTGTCGAATAGGCGTATAACGAACGAATCAATACCCTCCGCAGCGCCGGAATATGCATCCACAGTTGCCTTAATGGGGTTTATGTTGATATCATCGTTCATACCAGGCTCCCAAGGCTCATCATCGCTTTGATCTTCAAAGGCGATTGCACCCTCATATTTGAAGGTCAACTCAACCTCTTCGCCATCAATCACGGTTGTCAGCACAGCCTCGATAGCATAACCTTTCGATGTGTGCTCTACGTTTACTGTTCCACCATTGAATGGGCGGTCGATGATGCGGTACTGATTACCTACCTTCTCGGTGTTGGCAGTAGAGATGGTGAACTGATCGTACAACACATACATTCCTCGCTGGTTGCTGAAAGTGTATTCACCCTCTGGCAATACCGCATTAGCTGTATCCTCCGAAGCCTCCGCCCACAAGTCGAGGAAGAGAATCCAACCTCCAACCTCCATCGGGACCTCAAATCCGGTCTGGACACTCTGGCCAATCTCGCAGTTTGCGAGAGTTACATAGTAATTAGCGTGCTCCTCGCCCTGGAAATCCCAAACCTTGCCGAGGTAGTAAGCCGAGCCTTGGCGGTCCATAATGATAACGTTCTTGTCATCCTTGCCACCATTTCCGCCATTCTCGCCGCCATTCTCGCAAGCGGGCAGTGCAATGACTGCCACAGTTGCGAGAAGTGCAAATAAAATTTTCTTAGTCATTATTATCGCGTAAATCTAATGGTTGAGAATTACTGCTTGGGCTGCGAAATCTTGAGAGACTTGTTAAGGTCGGTGAACGTGGTATCGTTCGGATCCGAGTAGTACTTGAAGAAGATGTAATCTGACTTCGAGCTTGTAGTCTCGTTTGTGGTAGTGGTGAATGTTACGGTGTGAGCCTCCTTGTCGTGAACAATCGAATCCTTAACGATTACAGAGTACGAGCTGCCGGTTGAAGGCTCAATCAGGAACAGACCCTTGTCCGAAAGGTTGTTGGGAATATACTTGAATGTGTAAGTGCCGGCAGTAGGCAATACGGTCAACTGCAAAGTTCCGAACGAAGAGGTCTCCAACTTCGCATTAGGATCATCGCAAGTGAACGAGATGCTCGGCTGGTCGTTAATCAAAGTTACAGCCATCTTTGTAAGAGCCGAAATAGCTACCTTCTCGGTGTCGTCAATAGCGTAAACGTAGATGTATGCGTTCCAGCCATAGGTATCCGAAACCGAGCTTACAGGAATCTTAAGGTCGGTCTGTGCGCCGGTCTTAACAACCTTGCTGTAACCTGTGAGAGTCTTCTCAACGAGGGTCATATCGCTACCATTGTAGGTGTAACCATTGAAAGTATACTCCGAAACTGCACCGATGATGTACTTCACGTTGGGGTTCGAAGGGGTAACGTCAACAACTACGTTGTCGTAGTGCAATTCCTTGACGGTTACATAGAACTTGTGCTGCTCAGCGTTGGGGTTACCAGCCTGCATAACAGTCAGAGTGCAAGCCTCGTCAGCGTACTCGTACTGGAAGGTGATGGCAGCCTGGCGGGGGGCTGCATAGGGGTTAGCGTCATACTCGAAAGCAACCTTGTCGTTTACGATGTTGATGTTCTTGATCCAAGTAGCCTTGGTCGAAGCCTCAACCTTGATGCCCTCGATTGCGTTCTCTACGTTGAAAGTAAGACCGTTGCTACCAGCCTCGTGCGAAACCTCGAGAGTCTCGGTCGAGGTGGTTACTACGGGCTTAGGCAAGAGGGGAACCTCAACGAGAGATACGGGAGTAGTCAAAGCAACCGAAGCCTTGTCGGTAGCCTCATCTACGTTGATACCTGCTACGAGCATATAGGGGATCTCATC
>JBGUTM010000044.1:0-3168 GCA_045133075.1 Alistipes sp.
CCCGCACAACCCACAACGAGGCCTGCCCCTGCATCTGCACCACACACTGCTGCGGCACCACGACACTTCGGTGCCGAGGGCCCACATTGGCCTCGACACGGGCAAACTGACCCGCCTTGAGCAGGTAGTCGGGATTGGGAAAATCGACCACTATGGCGAGCGTGCCCGCAGCGTCAGATACCTCGGTGCGGGTATAATCATAGATTCCCTTGAGCGGATACACTTCGCCATCGCCACGGCGCAAGGTAATATCCGATAGCAGTTCCCGATTCTCGTAAATCGGCATATTCGGCTCGATAGAGCGCAGATATTGCGACATCGGCAGTGTGACATCCACCGACACCGTATCGAGATTTACCACCTTGGTAAGGGTCGAAAAGGCACTACCCACACCCACATAGTCGCCAACGTGCGCCTCGGGGGCCTCCACAAAGCCGTCAATGGGGGAGTATATACGACTGTATCCCACCTCGAGCGAGGCATTGCGCAGTTGTTGTTCGGCGGAGCGTACATTGGCCTCGGCGGCTCGATACTGAGCTGTATATTGGTCGAGCTGGGATTGGCTGATGGCATTTATTCGTGCGAGGGGGATGGCTCGTTCGTAGTTATTCTTCGCCTCCACGGCCTGTGCCCGTGCCGATGCCAGAGAAGCCCGCGCCGAGAGCTCGGTGGTCGAGAGTAATGAAGCATCTATCACGAAGAGCAAATCGCCTCGCCGCACGGGCATACCCGACTCGAAGTGACGCGAGAGCAGATAGCCGCTAACGCGAGGTTGAATCACCGCCTCGTACTTGCCCGAGATGCGACCCACAAAACTACGCCGAACGGGTATCGAGTCGGCTTCGGCCTGTACGACATCTACCGCGAGGGGCGGCGGTGGATTTTTGGGTGCTGCGGATTTACCACACCCACAAACAAATAGCAAAAATATACCCCCTAAAACTTTGTGAACGCTCTGCATAATCAATCTTCTGTTTTTGACCCTTTTGGGACAAAAAACATACCGACAAAAAGATTTTAAAGGTAAAAAGAGCGCAAAATCTCAAATTTTAGGGTTTTATGACAAAAATTATTGCAAAAAAGTTTGCAGCAATACAATCTTTTTATACCTTTGTTGAAGTAAACAACCTTTAAAACACAAATATTATGAAAAATTTAGTTGAGCAAATCAATGCACAGATCGAAGCTTTTCAGGCAAATGCTGCTGCACAGGTAGAGAAGGGTAACAAGGCTGCGGGTACTCGCGCACGTAAGGCTGCCCTCGAGCTTGGTAAGCTCCTCAAGGAGTTCCGCAAGGTTTCGGTTGAAGAGGCAAAGAAATAATTTGAATTAAAATTATTCTTTTGTGCAAATCTCGACACGGCAACGTGGTCGAGATTTTTTTGTATGGTTGTCGATAAAGAGATTCAGGTTATAGGGACTCTCTGACATTACTTATTCCTAAATTCAGCTTATTGGTCAAAATTCTTTAACCTCCTTAATTCGACTCTCCTCGGCATCCTTAACCTCACGGGCATTAAAAATCGTACCCACGTGACTTGGAGGGAGGTATAGCAGAGGGGTGATGTGGCGAAAATACCTCTTATGGCAGGGGTGGTGGATGATGGCCTGAGGATGGGGGGGGCACTACATAAGGGTATAAAAGGCGCAGACCCGAAAATCTGCGCCAAATATGAAGCCATTGGTAAATCAATACCCACCTTCCAAAACAATCTTCGACTCCTTCAGCCAAGAAGAGTTTTCTCCATCCCACTTATAGAGCCTTAAATCCAAATCACCGCGAATATAAGAGTCGTATATTCGATATACTTCGTCAGAAGGAACTTTATAAGTCTCCATTTCTCTAAACACAGAATCCAATCTATCAACATCAAGATTCATTTTGCAACCCTTATTCCACACATACTCAATCTTTGACAAAAGATTCTGTAACCACGCAATATCATAGTCATCAACACACTGATAGCCATTTTTACGATCGGACCATCCGTTTGCACTACTCACAAATCTCAATCCCAAATACTCTCTCACATAACCTGTACTTGCATAGACAAATTCGCTATATTTGTTAGTACCTCGTGGATCGCGAATATTTTTAATCAGATTGAACGCAGACCAGCATTTATTTATAAGATCACGTTTCTCTGCACGCTCCTTATCAGAGTAGGGTGGAACTACATTTAGTGTTGTCATATACGTATTCCACCACTCAATACGAGCTTCGAAATTTTCTGCCTTCTTTAGAGCCTTATTTATCTCTTTGAGTTTGCTTTTGAGTTCGGGTTCGGTTAGCAATTTCAATGCGACAAGTTGTGTCGATACAATATATTGCAATCGCGTTTTACTAACAAAATCCAGTTCGATATGCTGCGCACTCACAAGGATTGTTTCTTTATAATCCCAAGGACCCAGTTTTTCTTCGATATATCCTCTTACCACACCACAAAGCAGAGTATTCTTCTCATAATTTTCTCCGGTGGTCAAGTGTTTATCTGCCTGACGACATAGTTTGATGATATCGAGTTTCTCCTGTCGAAGCTTTTTCAGACTATCAATTCGTGCCGCCTCAATCTCAACTCGCGCCACCCGAGCTTGTTTCAACGCCTCTTTTCTCTGTTTTTCTGCCTCCTCGGCCATCTTTACACGCAGGCGCTCGGCCACCTCTCCATTCAAAAGGGCTGCTTCAGCATCAGACTGACACTGTGCAATCATTTGACTAACTTTATCAAAATCGACACTGCTCTTGGCATATTCGGTTATTGCGGCACAGATTTCCTTATCATAAGAATTAGTATTCTTAATCCAATTGCCCTTTGAGTCATATTCATACTCATATAAAATCTCGTTACTATGTGCTTCTTTCGCATAGTCATTCTCAAATGTAGCTTTTATACGACCATCTGGCATCTGTTTATACACAAGACTGGGGACTTTCTTTTTGATGCAAGAGCCTTCGTGTTTGCTAAAATAAACCAGATTACCATATTTATCATAGCCGTAATTTCGGGAGATGGCAAGTCCCCAATGATGTCCACTTCCCACATACACCTGCGCAATCAAGCGGTCATTGCTATCATAAAACTCCTTAGCATTAAAACCTGTAGATGTAGTATATTCAAGTTTATCTCCCTCACGAACAAGAGTATGACTCTTTTCTCCGTCACTATT
>JBGUTM010000045.1:0-16618 GCA_045133075.1 Alistipes sp.
CCGCCGAGAAGATGGCTCAGACAATCCGCTTCTCAACCCTACCACACGAGGCCTTTGACGAGCGCGAGGGCATCCACGAGTGGAGCGTCATACTCGGCATCCCCTTCACCCTGTTAGGCTACGCCGAAGGTGTCCGCCCCGCGGTATTACGTGCAAACTTCTACAAGTGCGCCGACAATACGCACCGCCCCCACTATGTGAGCTGGAACCCCATAGAGGTTGCATCGCCCGACTTCCACCGACCCGAGTTCTTTGGTGAGCTCGTACTGGAGCAGTAGTAAAGCAAGAACAAAATCAACTAAAAACTACATAATATGAACGAAGAGTTATTGAAAGAGATCGTCTCTCACTTCGCCATCGAAGGCGAGCTGGAGGCTATCGAGACTATGGGTGCCGGCTTTATCAACGACACATTGAAGGTACGCACCGCGGGAGATGCACCCGACTACATCCTGCAACGCAAGAACCACTCTATCTTCCCCGATGTGCCGGCGATGATGGACAATATCGTAGCCGTGACCACGCACCTTAAGGCAAAGGTCGAGGCGGCTGGCGGTGACCCTATGCGCGAGGTGCTGACCGTAACCCACACCTTCGATGGCAAGCCCTACTTCCGCACTGAGGCAGGTGACTACTGGACTATGTGTCCCTTCATCGCGGGCTCGGTGACTTATGAGCGTGCCGACACCCCCGCGCTGGCATACAAGGGCGGTGAGGGCATCGGCAAGTTCCAGTCGCAACTCTCGGACTTCGAACATCCGCTGGCAGAGACCATCAAGGGCTTCCACAATATACGTTGGCGTTTCCAGCAGTGGGACGAGTCCATTGCGCGTGACGCCGCAGGTCGATGTGCATCGTTGGCAACCGAGATAGAGTGGATAGAGTCGCGCCGTGCAGAGATGCTCTCCTTCTGGGAGCTTGTCGAGAATGGCACCATCCCTACAAAGGTTACCCACAACGACACCAAAATCAGCAACATCCTCTTTGACAAGGATGGTGAAGTGCTCTGCGTTATCGACCTCGATACCGTGATGAGTAGCACATCGCTCAACGACTTTGGCGATGCCATCCGCTCGTACACCAACACCGGTGCTGAGGATGACCGCGACCTGAGCAAGGTGTCGATGAGCCTCGAGATGTTCAAGGGTTACGCCGAGGGATACCTCTCGCAACGCCGCTCGACACTCACCCAATCGGAGCTCGATTGGCTGGCATTCTCGGCTCGCTATATCACCTACGAGCAGGTGTTACGCTTCTTGATGGACTACATTGATGGCGACAAGTACTATCGCACAAACTCACCAGACCACAACCTTGTGCGTACACACGCTCAATACAAACTCCTGCAGAGTATGGAAGAGCAGTACGAGGCAATGTGCGAGATTGTCCGCAACGCAGCGAAGTAGATGTGGAGGCCTTTATGGTCGCCCAAGCCATTAGACATATGCTAAATTAAGAGCCACCCTTCGGTGGCTTTTTTCTTGATGGACATAGGGAGAGCCTGTAAAACAAAAGAGGGTGTCCAATTTGTTGGACACCCTCAACTGTGTGAGAATCTGTATAACAAGGGTCGTTTTGAAATCTCAAAAACTACTCCTCGTCACGATACATATGCTCAACGTAGATAGCGTGCTGCATACGCTCGCGCTTCTCGATCGAAGGCTTGGTAAAATACTGACGGCGACGCAACTCCTTCAGAACGCCGGTGCGCTCATACTTACGCTTAAACTTCTTGAGGGCTCTTTCGATGTTCTCTCCCTCCTTTACGGGCATAATAATCATAATATTCGTGTTTTTAAATTTGTTTCTAAAATTGTTTAATTGAAAATATGGTTTTTGCGTTAAAAAGTCTTAATCTACTCTCCGTTGCGTGTAAATCGAAGATACGGACGCAATCTCTCCGCCTCGTCACGAGTGAATATTTTGTCGTCAATCATCTCTTCGATCGTACTCCAACCTCCTTTCAATTGTCTCGTTTTAAGTAATTTGCGCAAAGCCCGGTCACTTATATAGGGGTGAGCCGCCAATCTCTGCGAGCGTGCAAAGTTAATATCTATTTTTGAAATAATGCAACTATCGCAATAAATTTGTCGTAAAATTTTCTCAAAATTGCTCTCGGTGACCGATTTTACCTCTGCAAGCTGCTCCACACGGACAAATCCACCCAACTTTCGGCGGTACTCCATAATCTCCACCACACTCTTCGCACCTATGCCATAAACCCCGCGAAGCGTTGCGGAGTCGGCCCCATTAAGTTCGATACGTTGGTCTACCGCAACCTTCGTCTCCTCAGGGAAGATGAGATATCGAGCGAGAGTATCACACTCCGCTGCGGGGATAACATAACACTCGCGCACCTCCTCGATATTGCGCAACCCGCCACGCATATCGCGATATTTTATGAAGGCCGTAGCCCTGCGGTGCGAGAAACCAATCGTCCGGAGGTAGGCGACAGTTACGGTATCGAGACGGAATTTTTCGTAGTGTATGACCGAATCACGCTCCGCACGCTCAAAGGGGTGTGCGAATGGCTTGACCTCATATTCTGGAGATATAGAGATGTATGGTTTCAACACCCTATATATCGAATCGCTCACGCCATAGCAGGCGGCGAACTCCTCAGGTATCGAGAACACCTTACCGCGGCGGCGGTACTTCACGATACCGGCAGCAGCTGACTTCGAGAGCCCGAGTGCAACAAAGTCCTCGAACGAGGCTGTATTGGGGTCGAAGCGAAAAAGCTCTCTTGAGGCCGATTGCACAGTGGCAACACCCTCTCCAACCGAGTCGGCCGACTCCGTTTCAACCTTTGCACTCTCCACCACCCTATCCTTCGGCTCGGCAAGGGTAGCCAGCAGAGCAACCATTGCCAACAGCGGCAACAGAAAAATCAATCCACGGCGGTTGCTCTTCGAGAATAGCTCCATAGTCAACTCTTTTGTGAATCTACTGCCACTGCTCGCTCTCGGAGAGCAGCAGTCGTCTATACTTGAGTGATGGCGAGGGGAGGAACTCTCCGCAACCATACTCCTCCCAGCGCGAATCAACCAGAGCGATAGTCGCAGGCGAGGCTGTAACCACATTGGGGAATCGCGAGGGGTTGCCCACCACTCCCGGGCGTTTACTGCGTGCATCCAGGAGCAACGCTCGACCGATGGATCTCACATCGCGGCGCGGGTCGCTATTGGCGGCTCCGAGCCACACCAAATCTCCCGCAGACAAGCCCTCGGCTCTCGAATCGAATAGTGCCATATAATTGACCCTATCCAGGCCATTCTTGCGCACAAAGGCCTCAACATCGGCACCCTCCTCGGCAAAGAGAAGCACCACACCCCAACTCTCGGCATAGTCGGTAACAACAGCCGTAATACCATCCGAAAGTTCAAATTTTTCGGGCAGGCCATAGCTCTCCACCTCCCTATTCGGGTCAATATCTGTGGCATCAATAGCGAGCTTCCCGCCATAACCATTGGTTGCCGTTGCGTGGTCGAGCACATCATACACGCCCTCGCTGCGGATTATGTTTCGCGCAGTATCGACCCTACGTAATAGAGCTGCAAGCGTAGCGTTATCACGCACATCAACCCCCTGCGAGAGTGCAATCATATACTTGTTGAACATCATCTGACCCGCTCCCCACAGCGACTGAACAACCTTTGCCACCTGACCTGCATAGCGTTTACGCATCGAGGTAACAACAATGTTGTGTGCCGTACCCTCGAAAGGCATTGTCATATCCTCGATTTCGGGTTGGATGGCCAGACGTATGGGTGAGAGAAAGATCTTCTCGCTCGCCTTGCCTATGTAGGCATCCTCCTGCGGCGGAATACCTACCAGCGTAGCGGGATAAATGGCATCGCGGCGATGAGTGATAGCCGTGATGTGGAATCGAGGATAGAGGTCCGTGAGCGAGTAGAAGCCGGTATGATCACCAAAGGGTCCCTCCACCACCTTCTCCTCTGCAGGGTCTACATAACCCTCAATCACAAAGTCGCAATCCTCGGGAATCCAGATGTCATTCGTCAGCGATTTCACCAATCTCACAGGTCTCTTGCGCAAGAAGCCAGCCAGCAGATACTCATCCATATTGTCAGGCATCGGTGCCGTGGCACTGAATATATAGGCAGGATCACCACCGAGTGTCACCGTCACAGGCATACGGCGTCCCAGCTCCTTATAGCCCTCATAATGACGCGCACCGGTCTTATGGATATGCCAATGCATACCCGTAGTCTTGCCATCGAATACCTGCATACGGTACATTCCGACATTACGTACTCCCGTCTCGGGATCGAGCGTATTGACCATCGGCAACGTAACGAAGCGTCCCCCATCTGCGGGCCAACACTTCAGCACGGGTAGCCTGCCGATATCGGCATCCTCACCCGCGAGCACTACCTGCTGACACACTCCACGACCCTTAACCCTCTTGGGAAACCACTTGGCCACATCGGCCAACATCGGCAACATCTGCATCTTCTCCCATAGGGAGGCCTTGGGCGAGAGTGCCTTCTTGAGCAGAGCATCTATGCGTTGGGGCAACTCATCGAGCGTCTCGACACCCAGCGCAAGAGCCATTCTTCGCTCCGAGCCCATCATATTGGTCAGCACCGGAAAACCGCTATCGGTATTCTCAAAGAGCAGTGCCTTACCGCCCTTCTTCGCTTTCGAGAAGCGGTCGGTAATCTCGGCTATCTCCTCCACAGAGGATACGGGAGTGCCGATGCGAACCAACTCACCGGCACTCTCCAACCTTGCAACAAAATCTGCTAACGATTTATACATCAAATCTTTATTGATTATTTATTCTCTGCCTTTGCAGCAGCGATACGCTCCTCGAACATCTTCTTCTCCTTGCCCATAGCAACGAAACAAATTAACGCTGCGATAACACTCGCTACGAAGAATCCGATAGATGTAAGAGTCCAGCCCGCAGTTCCGTTCTCTACGATTCGACCAAAGACGATCTTCGAGAGGATTGCATCACCGATCAGGTATCCGAGCAGGCCCATAAATCCCGCCGCAGTACCTGCCGCATTCTTCGGAACAATCGAGATGGCCTGAATCGAGATCATCGCCACCGGGCCATAAACTCCGAAACCGGTGATGATGAGAGCTACAGTTACTGCTGTGAGGTACTCAATGCCCAACATTGCTGCGATAGGCTCAGCCTGCCAGTAGATAAATGCTCCGATGGCAGTGACGAGCATACAGATCACATTAACCGGTGCGCAACGACCCTGGAAGAACTTCGAAGAGAGCCAACCTGCAATCAGTGTGCCGGGGATAGCAGCAATCATATGGTATGAGTAGAGATTTTTGCTGACAACCTTTGAGATGTCATGAACCTGCTGGAGATATATAGGCAACCAGTCAGAGATGCCGTAGCGTACCAGGTAGACAAGGATATTGGCGATACCGATCAACCACAACATCTTATTCTTGAGCACATAGTCCACAAAGAGAGTTTTGAACGGAATCTTAGTCTCCTCACCCTTCTTCGCCTTTGCGCCAGAGAAGTCGTTACGATACTTGTCGATCGGGGGCAGACCACACGACTCGGGTGTGTCGCGGATAAACCACCAACACAGAGCTGCAATGCCGAGTGCTACAATCGAGGGGATGATAAATGCAGCTTTCCAAGAGGCATTCTCTCCACCAATGCCGAAGAAGAGGAAAATCGAACCACCAATACCGCACAACCAAGCCATCGAAGAGCTTCCGATATTGTGAGCCGTATTCCATATTGACATCTTGAACGAACGCTCGTTAGTCGAGAACCAGTGCGACATCACGCGGCCGCACGGAGGCCAACCCATACCCGAGAACCAGCCGGTAAGGCACATCAGCACGAAGAGGATAGCTGTAGTGATGGCACTATCCTTCGGATAGGGGATAAGACCTGCCACAATCATTACGAATGCCGAGATGATCAGACCGATGGACATAAACTTACGGGCATCCGAGCGATCGGAGAGGCTGCCCATCAAGAACTTACTTACCGCATACGCAATGGGCAAACCCGCCATCGCATCACCGAGTCCGCTGGCATCAATGTAACCGAGGTTCATCATATCCGCACCTGCAAACGAGAGGTTTTTGCGCACCATATAGTATGCGGCATAACCCAAATAGATACCGAGGAATACCTTCAGACGCATCGTCTTGTACTCCCTGTCAATTTTTTCTGCTGGCAGTGCCGGCTTGTGTGCCGGGGGTGCCATAAAATCCCAAAAAGCCATTTCGTTGTGTAATATATTTGTTAGATGTTATTATTTCTCCAGGTTCGGCATCTTACACTCGGGATTTTTGCCGAAGATGCTCTTCAGGCGTGCCGAGTCGTACTTGGGCTTGCGGTTGTAGTAGAAGATACCATTCTCCTCCTGCTCGACATCGGTCAGCTGGGTGTAGCAGTAGCCCCAAACCTGCTCGCTAATCGAAAGCAGTGCCTCCACCTGGCCCTCCAGACGCTTGTAGAAATCCTCGCGAGTGATTGCCGAGTCGCCATAGCCCCACGAGCTCTTGCGCTCACGACCTGCACTATCCTTAGTCGGAGTCACCTCCAGACACTTAATACCGCCAAACTCATCAAGCAGATAGGGCTTGCCACCCTTATACTTCTCGACTACAAGGGGGTACTTATTGGCAATATCGCCCACCTCAACACTTGCACTACGGTGCTTCACGGCATTCAAGCGCGGGGGATTGTTCCAATACTCACCCGTCTCGGGATTATACACCTTAACCTTGAGCTTTGCAGGATCCTGCTCGTAGTTGTGCATACAGCAGATATCATAGTGCTTGGTCAGCGTACCTCCACTCATCGTATTCACGGGACGTGTCGGATCGAGTGCGTGGGTCAACTTGTAGGCATCCTCCATAAAGCGCGGATACTGCACATTATCGGGATACCACGTCTCGTTGAAGGGTGTCCACGTCACGATTGCAGGGTGATTGCGGTCGCGAACAACGATGGTCTCCCACTCGGGCAGGAAGTTACGGGCTGCAAGTGCCATATACTCGCCCATACCCCAGCTTGCATATTCACCCCACACCAGATAGCCAAGCTTATCGGCCCAGTAGAGAAAACGCTCCTCGAATACCTTCTGGTGCAGACGGGCTCCATTGAAGCCCACCTCCATCGACATCTCGATATCGTGGCGCAAAGCCTCATCGCTCGGTGCTGTCCAGATACCATCGGGATAGAAACCCTGATCGAGCACCAAACGCTGATAGTAGGGTTTATTGTTGAGATAGACCTTATTGCCGTCAGTGTGCACCTTACGCATACCCAGATACGACTTTATTTGGTCGAGCACTCTACCCTCCTTGTCGCAGATAACATACTCCACATCATAGAGCTTCGGGTTCTCGGGCGACCAGCACTCATACTTCTTCATCGGCACGATGATAGGCATACCCTCCACCTGCGGCAGGGTCTTCTTTGCCACAACCTTCTCTCCATCCTTGATATTGATGGTCAGCGTATTGGTGGCGGTGGTATTATAGTAACGAGGAGTAAATACAACGTGGTTCTGGTCGATGTCGGTAATTACCTGAACATAATCGAGCGAGTAGTTGTTGGTAGCCTCCAACCATACGGTCTGCCAGATACCCGTAGTGCGGGTATAGAGGCAACCGAAAGAGTTGTAGCGCAAGGACTGCTTACCTGCACCTTGAGTCTTGCTGCGCAGGTAGCTGTTGGCGCGGACAACCAGATCGTGGCTCTTGCCATCGGACAAAAGCTCGGTCACATCGAATGCAAAGGGCGAAGAGCCTCCGAAATGGCGACCTACAAAGTTGCCATCGACATAGACCTCCGACTCGTAATATACTGCGCCAAAGTGGAGCATAATCTTCTTATCGGCCCAATTGGCCGGAGCCTGAATGGTGCGATGGTACCAGATGCCGGTGATAAAATCCTTATGCTCCACGCCCGAGAGTTTACTTTCGGGGCAGAACGGAACGATGATTTTGTCGGCAAAACCTCGGCTCTTGTGGAGTTCGCGCTCAAGACCCGTATCCACAAGGTCAAACTCATAGGTCCATTCGCCATTGAGATTTACCCATTGGTTACGCTCAAACTGAGGGCGGGGATACTCCGGGCGCGGTTGTGCAGCAAATGCTCCTACACCCATAAGGAGAGTAACTGCAAAGATGAAAAATCTCTTCATATTCGAACGAGTTATCAGTTTTGGTTCATTATGACTATTGTTGGAGTCCAAAGGTAGTAAATTTTTCTTTATAAAGAAAAAAAGGGCGGCCCAAAAAGCCGCTCTTTTTCATTCTCAAGTTACCGCCCTGACTTAGTAAAGATTCAATCTCTTATTTGACAACGATATGCCGATACGTATCTTACTTGATCGGAGGTTGTAGTCAATCATAGTTTCGCCATAGCCGTAGCAATACTGCACAAACAGAGATGGCAGCCAATCGCCTCGCTTTGCCATACACCACGAAGCCTCTACCTGTACGTTATACTTGGCAAATGTAACGATAGGATTCACCAGTGCCGTCACCGAAAAGCGATCATTGATAGTATGGAATGTTCCCCACAACTGCACCACGCCCCGATAGTGAAAATAGTTGTGGATATTCTCATAGTCGTAGTATCCGTACCACGCCCTCGCGCCAAATCTCCAGTGATGCAGTGGCTCATAAAGACAGGCTGCAGTAGCATAATTAAACGAGCGTGACGTGGGCCCATTCAGTCCGTTCGACTCGTGTTCGATGCCGAAGAGCATCCTCACCTGAGGGTTTACTCTCCATGCCACCCAGAAGCCCGGATTATAGGCCGTCTCGCGAAAGGGACACGACTCCTGATATATATCCCAGATACTGCGTTGCGAGTAGGTGGCCAAGAAATCAACCTTACCCCGAATACTCCACAATCGCAGGGCCATACTCAACTGGAATTTTACATCCGAGGAGTATTGCGATACCGGCTTGTTGGTGGCAAAGCCGGTTGCTATGTAACTCTGTTTCCACAGACCGAGAACGGGATATTCGCTCTTGTGCTTCACCTCAACGCCCTCGGCATCTTTAGCCTCAGCCGAAAAGGCTACCAACAGCACTGAGAGGAGTATTACAAATCGTCTCATAACGGATAGTAAGTCTATGTCTATGCAAAAAAAGTACAATTTAACCTGCGGCAGATAAACATCTAATCTATGATTCTCTGTATCGAGTTGGCGCGATGCATTGCAGCATTCAGTCCCTCGACATCGTCAGCCTCAATCATCTTGCGCAGAATCTGCAACTGGTGAATATGCTCGCGCAGGACATCCAGCACGTTATACTTGTTCTTGAGAAATATCGGTGTCCAGGTCGTAGCCGAAGATTTGGCCAGTCGCACCGTACTCTCGAAACCTCCACCCGCAAGATCAAAGATATGCTGCTCCTCACGCTCCTTTTCGAGGACGGTCAGCGCAAGTGCGAACGATGTAATATGCGAAATATGCGATACATACGCCGCGTGAAGGTCGTGTTCCTCGCCACTCGACATCGCTATTCGCGACATACCGATCTTGTCGTAGATCGTCTCGACAACCTCCAGCGCATCCTGGGCCGAGCGTTCACGCTCGAGAATCACGGCCGTGCGACCCGCAAAAGCATCCTCACGTGCCGCCTCGGGGCCGCTGTACTCGGTACCCCACATCGGGTGTGTGGCAACAAAGCGGGAACGGCGCGGATGTTGCGATACAGCATCACACAACTCCTCCTTAATCGAGCCCATATCCATCACAGTCTGGTGGTCACTCACTCTGTTGAGTACCTTCACTGCCAACAAAGGCAGCGCATCAACCGGCACCGCCAGCACAATAAGGTCTGCCGCAGATACGCCCTCCTCCAAAGAGACTATCCTATCGACCAAACCTCGGCGCATCGCCTCCTCGGCATTGTGCACAGAGTGCTCGACACCCCATATCTCTTCGGCCAGGCCATGCTTTCGCAATACCAACGCAAACGAGCCTCCGATAAGACCCACACCGACTATCAATACCTTCATATCACACTTTTTCTACTTGTTAATCAACTTCATCTGAACGTGTACCGACTCCTCGTGAATGGCTCGCAACACCGTCTTTACAAACTCGGGCTCCAGGTCGAGTTCCAGGGCTTGTGCACCGCGGCGATTGAGAATCTCGTCATAGCGTTGTGCCTGCAACACGGGCATATCGTGCTCCTTTTTATATTGGCCAATCTCGCGAGACACGCGCATACGCTTCGAGAGTAACGAGAGAAGTTGGTTATCGAGTTTATCTATCTCGCGGCGCAACTCGGCAAGGCTCTCGGTAGTTTGGGTCGTTGAACGGATAACCAGATGATCCAAAATCACTGCTAATGCCTCGGGGGTAATCTGCTGATTCTTATCACTCCACGCGCAGTCGGGGTAGCTGTGTGCCTCGATAATCAGACCATCAAATCCCAAATCCATCGCCTCCTGCGAGAGGGGTGCGATAAGCTCGCGGCGACCACCCATGTGGCTCGGGTCGCAGAAGATGGGCAGCTCGGGCAGACGGCGGCGCAACTCGATGGGTATGTGCCACTGCGGAGCGTTACGATAGAGCGACTTGTCGTACTCGCTAAAGCCGCGATGGATAGCTCCCAGACGCTTGATGCCGGCATTGTTCAGACGCTCCAGCGCACCAATCCACAACTCGAGGTCGGGATTTACGGGGTTCTTGACCAGCACCGTAACATCGTGTCCGCGCAGAGCATCGGCAACCTCCTGCACGGCAAAGGGATTTGCCGCCGTGCGGGCTCCAATCCAGAGAATATCGACCTGGGCAGCGAGTGCTGCCTTGACGTGCTTCTCGGTGGCAACCTCGACAGCCGTAAGCATACCGAGTTCGCGCTTGACCCTCTTGAGCCACTCCAGGCAGGGCTCACCACCACCCCCAAAGCCTCCGGGCTTGGTGCGCGGCTTCCACACGCCGGCACGGAAAATCTTCACTCCCGCAGCGGCAAGGCCTCGCGCGGTATCCATCACCTGCTCCTCAGTCTCGGCACTGCACGGACCAGCTATAATCATTGGGCGGCATTGCTCTACGCCCTCAAATGCGATTTTTTCAAGTTCCATTGCTATTTAGTAACTAATTGTATAATACTCTGTATCGAATATCCCTTCACTCTCTGCAACGCCTCCTCCATACGTTCACGTTTGGCACAGAGCGAGATGCGGATATACTTATTGCCATTACTGCCGAAGACCATTCCGGGCGTAACGAATATATGTGCATCGTAGAGTAGCAAGTCGGCCAGCTGTTCGCCATCACGCAACTTCTCGGGGACACGTCCCCAGAGGAACAGACCCACCTGCTCGGGATCGAACGTACAACCCAGAGCCACCATAATCTGCTCGGCAATCTTTCTGCGCTCGGCATACTCGGCGTTAAGCTCCGAGTACCACTCCTCATCCGCACCCAGAGCCTCGACAGCAGCGAGTTGTACGGGGCGGAACATTCCCGAGTCGATATTGGACTTCACACGCAGTATCCACTCGATAAATCGGGGATTGGACGCCAACATACCCACTCTCCAGCCGGCCATATTATGGCTCTTGCTCAGGGAGTTCATCTCGATACACACATCCTTTGCACCCTCAATCTTAAGCAGACTCTCGGGTTGCTCATTGAGGATAAAGCTATAAGGGTTGTCATTGCAGATAACAATACCGTGGCGGCGTCCAAAATCGACCAATCGGCGCATCGTCTCGGCCGTGGCACGCGCTCCGGTAGGCATATTGGGATAGTTCACCCACATCAGCTTGATACGCTCCAGCGGCAGCTGCTCCAGAGCCTCGAAGTCGGGTTGCCAACCATTCTCTTCGGTAAGGTCGTATGTAAATATCTCTGCCTCGGCAAGACGGCTCACAGAGGAGTATGTCGGATAGCCCGGATTGGGCACCAGAACGCCATCTCCCTTATTGACGAAGGCAAGCGTAGTGTGGAGTATACCCTCCTTCGAGCCTATCAGCGGCTGAATCTCGGTTGCCGGATCGAGCACAACGCCATAACTTTTCGAATACCACTTCGCAAAAGCCTCACGCAATTCGGGGATGCCGACATAGGGCTGATAAGAGTGGGCGTCTGTACGGTGGCTCTGCTCGCACAGAGACTCCACAACCTTCGCGTGTGGCGGACGGTCGGGGCCTCCGATTCCGAGGCTGATAATATCATAACCCTTCTGGCGCAACGAGGCCACCTCTCGCAGTTTCTTCGAGAAGTAGTACTCGCTCACACCCTGCACCCTGCAGGCGGGAACAATCTCTTTACATTTTGCACTCTGCATACTCTCCAAGTGTTTTAAGGTCACTGACAAGCGGCAAAATGGCCGCCACGGCCTGGCGGTAGCGCACCACATCATCGAACGTAAGGTCGATGTAGAAGCGGTACTCCCACTCGTGGCCGATGATGGGCAGCGACTGTATCTTTGTAAGGTTTATATCATAGAACGACAGGATGGTGAGCACCTTCGACAGCGACCCCTGAGCGTGTTGCAAGCAGAATGCCAGCGAAGCCTTATCGGGCTCTGTACTCTGCATCTTCGGTTGGGTGTCGGCGTGTGCCAAGACCAGAAAACGGGTAAAGTTGTGTTTATTGGTCTCGATACCCTCCTCCAATATCTCCATACCATAGCGTTTAGCAGCCCACGCACTGCATATCGCCGCGTGTCCGCGCAGACCTCGCTCCGCAATCTCACGAGCACTGCCTGCCGTATCATCTCTCTCGACCACCTTGAACGAGGGGTGACGCTTCAGAAAGTCACCACACTGCATCAACGCTATAGGGTGGGAGTGCACCTCGCAGATGCTATCCATAGTATCTCCGGGCAGGGCACACAGAACGTGTGAGATGCGCAACTTATACTCGCCCACCACCGAGAGATTGCTCGCACGCAGCAGTTCGTGATTCTGCAACAGACTGCCGGCAATGGTGTTCTCGATGGCCACAATGCCACACAGAGTATCATCTGCCGCCACACGTTCAAAGAGGTCATCGAAGGTATCACACGGCACCGATAGTACATCCTCATCTGCAAAGTATCCGCGTGCCGCCACCTCGTGGAAACACCCCTCAACGCCCTGTATTGCTACCCGTATCATAGAATCAAAATCTACTTCAATAAAAAATCCCGCTCTAAACGAACGGGACCATACATCTTTGCTGTTATCTGTTACACACCTTACACATACAATCCCTATTACTCCTGGCTAAAAAAGTAATAATAATAGAAGTATGCAGATGAAAAATTAGTCATAGTCAAATATCGTCTTACGCTCCTGCGTAGTGCAAATATAGTAAATAATTTCTATGGTTGTTCACCTTATTACTAAAAAATTGTAAAAATAGCCATTTCAGCCACCACAACCTCTACTCCACGCGGGTCGTGAGGCTGAAATACTCATGACCAAACTCATCGAAGGCGACAATCCGTATCTGGGCATCAACATCTTGCGGGCGATACTCCACAAAGTTGGCTGTCGTGGCCGTATTCAGGAAGCCTAACTTCTTAATTCCATTACCGGTAGCCTCACGCATACTATCATAGAGCGGATCCTTACGGCTGACATTCTTTACCTGGGGGTTCTCCACCTTGACTCCATTCTCATACACCTCAAAACGCCAGGCGGGATGCAAATCCCACACATTTAAACGTATCACGCTCTCTCCATCCTGATTCTTTTCGCCCTTATTGTAGATGCGGTACTTCTGCTCGGGGTGGTTGGCAAAATTGACACTCTCACGCGCCGTAAGCGCACCCTTATCGAAATCATAACGTGTGAAGGTCGAGGGGGCTCCATCGCTACACAGCGGGTAGTACCACCACGAACCCGACACCGAGGGGTGGATATACTCAATCGTATTGGGCTGGCTCGGTACCACCACCGTCTCGGCCTGGTGGTTATGTCCCGAGAGAATGGTCATAGGCACATTGCGCGAAGCGTACAACTTGAGAATATCATCTGCATTATGTGTTGGTTTACCACCTCGGTTACGGCGGAATGAGGGACAATGCCAAGCAAAGACTACGTGCTTGGTATCCTTAGGCATCAAGGCTGCATCCTGCGCCGCCCAATCAATCTGATCCTGCGTGATACGCACCTCATAGTTGCGATCCTTACCCATCGACTTATGGTTGCAATACTTCACATTATCGAGCACGACATAGTGCACCGAGCCGATATTGATAGAGTAGTAGGTCGGACCAAAGACCTTCATATACTCCACCTCGGCAGCAGTATCGTCATCATCGAATATATCCTTTGCTGCCATATCGTGTTCGTGATTACCCATAGTGTTATAGGTCTGTATCGGCATACCGCTACGGCGGCACACCTCGACAAAGCTCTCCAGGTCACCACCATACTTACCTCGCCAATGCGACTCGTTGCTCACATCGCCCAGATTGAGGCCATAAACCTTAACCCCCGCGGGCAACTTCGAGACATAGTCACGCAGAGTGGCCATATAGGTACGAGCAAAAGTCACAGAGTCCAACTCACCCACCGGATTACTCAACGGCATCTGTTGCAAAGGTTGCTTTTTGGTCATCGCTCGGTTGCGAACGTGGATATCTGCCGAGACAATAAGGTAATACTTCGACTGATCCACAGCCTTCAACGTGAAGTCATATACTTTCTGACCCTCCTTCAGCGAGCGATAGAAGTCGGGCATAAAGCCTCGCGCCGTGGGGACCTCGTATCCCGAAGGCACCGATATATAGACGAAGTGTGCGTGAGCATCATCAACATTGAGGGAGTAGGCACCCTTGCGGTTGGTGGTCGTGGTCGTTATTCCATCGGTGACGACAACACCCTCGACACCTCGACCCTCACAAGTTACCCTACCGCGAACCTTCGCAGCATACACATCAGCTACGGCCGACACCATCAGCACCACAGCCAAAAATCTAAAAACGATACGCTTCATACATTTCAAAAATTTATTCTTACCTCACAAAGATACAAATTTTATTAAATTTTCACTAACTTTGTTATCGTCATCAAAGATACTAACAAAAACTCATATAAACCATGAAAAGAGTTCTGCTTACGCTGACCATTCTCCTATGCTCAATTACGCCCGAGATAGCCGCAAAAGAGAGTATGACCACACTCTCCCATCGCGTGATGAGCATCGCCGTTGAGCATTGCAAAAATATGGACTACACTCTCGCCCCGGGCCGCTCACCACGATACTACGATGGCGAAAAGTTTGCCGACAAGAGTATCGAGTGGTGGTGCAGTGGCTTCTACCCAGGAGTTATGTGGTACCTCTACGAGCATACCGGCGATGAGCAGATGCTCGCCCTGGCCCGCAAGCACACCGAACAGCTCGCCCCTCTGCAGTGGTACACCAAGAATCACGATATAGGCTTTCAGATATTTTGTAGCTACGGCAACGGCTATCGTCTAACAGGCGATAAGGCCTACGATAAGGTCATTCGCAACGCCTCCGCCTCGCTGATCACACGCTACAACCCCACCGTGGGCGCGATTCGCAGCTGGGACTCCAAGAGGTGGAAGTATGCCGTCATTGTCGATAATATGATGAATCTGGAGATGTTGATGTGGAGGGCCGACAAGGCTAAAGACACTAAACTACGCAATATAGCCATCAACCACGCCAACACCACCCTGCGCAACCACTTCCGCGAGGATTTCAGCTCGTACCACCTGCTTGACTATGATCCCGAGAGTGGCAATGTGCTCATCCGCCAGACCGTGCAGGGCTATGCCGATGAGTCACGCTGGGCACGAGGCCAAGCGTGGGGATTGTACGGATTTACGATGATGTATCGCTTCACTAAGGATGCCGCCTATCTACATCAGGCACAAGGTATTGCCGATATGATTATAGGCTATCTTCCCAAAGACGGCATCCCCTATTGGGACTTCAACGCCCCTGACATTCCGAAGGCTCCACGCGATGCCTCTGCCGGAGCAATCATCGCCTCGGCACTTATCGAGTTGAGCCAATATCTTCCCGAGAAGAGTGCTGAGTATCTGTTAGTTGCCGAGCGACAACTGCGTACCCTCGCATCGAAAAAGTACCTGGCTCCGGCAGGCACTAACGGTAATTTCATCCTGCGTCACAGCGTGGGTCACCTGCCCGGCAATAGCGAGGTGGATGTAGCCCTGACCTACGCCGACTACTACTTTATCGAGGCATTGGTCAGATGGAATCGAATCAAGAGATAATTATGACTCCTGCGGCGAGGATTTAAGGAGGTTAGAGTGAGGACTTTTAGAGTTCTGAAACTTGAAGTTTGAAGCTTGACCTTTTTAGTTTTCGAGGATTTGAGGAATCCGTAAGGATACTGCAAAATGGAAGGAGCGACCGTGTAAGTTTACTTACAAAAGGTCGCTCCTTTCATTTTGAACCATTGTCGCAGACAACCAAAGCCTCGCAAATAGAATCACACGTTGTCAAGTTCCTCGAAACGGAGTTTCGATTAAAAGGTTTTGCGGAGCTTTTTTCTAAAAGCGACAAAGAAAAAAGTATTTTTGGGCACCTTTTTCGAAAAGGTGCGAAGAAAAACACAACGCCGAATGGCAAATCTACTCTTTATTTTGCGGCGCGTTTGCGGTCCACCTCGTTGAGCAGGATTT
>JBGUTM010000046.1:0-10671 GCA_045133075.1 Alistipes sp.
CCCATAAAGAGTGCAATACTCGCTCCGTTGTCGGCACCCACGCAGCACCAAAGTTGATGCAGGTGTAAAACCTCGCGGGCGTATCGTTCGACCATCCGCAATGCCTCCGTAGCAAATCCACGAGCACGTTGCTGCTCGGGATAGACCAAAATCCCGACACCCGCATTCAGATTTTGTGGGTCGAAATCGTACAAATCAACCGCTCCGACAGCCTCACCTTCTGCCACGCTCTCGATGATAAGGCGCAGTTGGCGAGCGGCATATATGTCGTAACGCATACTCTCGACCAACTCGGCCAGTGCGTGATGCGAACAGGGTGCCGTAGAGGCACTCACGCGCCACATACTCTCATCGTTCTCCCAGACGTACATCACATCTACATCCTCAGGCTCAACAGCCCTCAAGCGACATTGACGACTCTCGAAAAGCATACTCTACACCCTCCGCCGATGATTAAAGTCCGATAATCTGGTTGCGAATCAACATCGCCACACCCCACGCATTTGCATTGTCCGACATCTTCGATAGGCGGAACTTGGTATCCTTATATACAAGGTTGAGCGAATACTTGTTGGTCGAAGACTTCAGAGGCAACATAATATAGTCACCTGCCGCCGCAAGATTACCACCAACAATCACCGTCTCGGGATTGAAGGTATTGATCAGGAATGCCACAGCCTTGCCGACCTTCTCGCCAGCCTCCTCAATAAGCTCGATGGAGAGGTTATCGTCATTACGTGCCGCAGCGATGATGTCATTGATATGGATAGGCTCTCCGCGGTCGTACTTCTCGCGCAAAATGGTATTCACACCGCTGCGAATAAGGTCACAAATCTTCTCCTCGATGGCGATACCCGAGACCTCGGTCTCGAGACATCCTTTCTTACCACAGGCACAAATCTTCTCGTTATCGAAGAAGGGGATATGTCCGAACTCACCGGCAAAACCATTCTTGCCGTAGTAGAGCTTGCCATCAATAACAATACCGATAGCCACACCACGACCCATATGCAGGTAGAGGACATTGCTCTCGTTCTTCGACTTGCCGCAGGTATATTCGGCGTAACAACGCGAACGAGTATCATTCTCGAGCAGCACTCGTATACCGATACGTCGCTCAATAAGTTCGCTCAGCGACTCCTCCTCCGAGGTGAAATACTTATAGCTGCGACCCTGCTCGGGATTCACACGGCCCACGATGCAGACTCCCACACCGAGTATCTTCGAACGGTCGATGCCGCAATTTGCGATAAAGTTCTCGGTATTAGAGCATATCTTCTCGAGACATTGTGCTCTATCGCTCAAGACGAAGGTATCATCCTTCACCTCCTTGATGATATTGTTTTGCAGGTCGGTGATGACGTAGGTCATATTGTCGCGACCCACATTGATACCTGCAAAATAGATTGTCGAATTGGCCAAACCGAAGACATTAGGGCGGCGGCCTCCGGGGGTCTCAACCTTGCCCAGATCGTTCACCATACCCTCATCGACCAACTCCTGAACAAGTTTGGTAATTGTCGGCACCGAAATATGCAGTTCCTTGGTCAGCTCGGCAAGCGTACACTCGCCATTTGCCGCCATATAGGCAATTATACTGCGTTTGATAAGATTATTTTTGTGCGCAATTCCCTTACCATCAGCCTCGTGGCTATTAAAAAACTCCTTTAACGAACTCATTACACCTAAACTTTTATTGGTTACACTACAAAGATAGGAATTATTATTAAAACTTATCAAATAATTTATGATTTTTTTAATAATTCACTGATGGTTTTAGAAAAATTCATCAAAATTCATTAAAATTTATAACTTACTGATAGGTAGTAGGTACGTGGGTAGGCATATTGATAGCGCGTAGGGAATGGCTCATAGAGGTAGTCGCCGGCAATACTGCGGCGGTAGATGCGCAAAGATTCGCGACCCGAGTAGATGATATTATCGCCTCCGAGCAGATTGCGCACCGAGAGGCTCACAACGAGGCTATGTCTTTTAGCACCTCCCCTATCTCGTAGTCGAAAACTCTTCCACGCCGCCGCATCAACCGTCACGGCATCAGGCAATCGTTCCTGCTCGATGAAGCGGTGAAACATCTCCTTCGAGAGAGATGCTTGGCGTGACACGCGGTCGGTGCGGCGCATAGGCTCCGCCTCGACATAGCGCAGAGCGGCATAATTTGCCGTAAGGCGTGCACCCCAACCCTTATTCATATAGGCGACATTTGCCGAAAGAGCCACCAGCGGAGCATTACCGATCTTTACCCCTCCCAGATGAGCCACGGCTCGGTTGCACAGTACCCTGTTATCGCTATCTGCATAGAGCGACACACTCGCATCCTTGGCATAACCCCAATAGCCGGCCACCGCAGCCAGCGATGCCGAACAATGGCGGGCAAAGTGAGCCGTAGCTACAACCTCGGCACCTGCCCGCAGTTGCGAAATCTCCGAGATGACCATATCCGAATATATTGCCGCCAAGTCATCGTAGTAGTGAGCCACGCGCACACCTCCATCCGATAGTGCAGCAAAGAGCGTGGCATCGAGAGTTAAGATTTTGGAGCGTAGACGATAGTGCAACTCTACCGACATCTCGGTCAGGGCTGTCGGCGAGTCTATGGTGCGATTATTATAGCGGCTCTGCAAAAATATATTTTCGCTCTCGGGAGCCTCGCTATGTACGGCGGCACGAAACTCGAGGTGGTGTTTCGGCGAGATGGTATACCCCACCAGAGCCCGCACCGTGTATGGCATAAAGCGAACGGTGTGTGATCGGCCGAAGGATTGTGAGCCGGCGAAGAGCTCCTTCTCGAAGTAGCCGACACGATGCACCCTATGCTCACCCACCGCAAGGGTGCAATCGAGGCTCAACCTATTCGAATGCCACTCGACACCTCCCTCCACGGCCACACGCGAACTTATCAAGGCGTAATCGTAGCCATAGCGGTCACCCTCACCAATACGGCGATTGGGGTGGCACAAATCATTCTGAAGTGAATTGCCGAAAGTTTGGTCATCGACCAGAAAGTAGTCGATATCAACAATGCAGTCACTACCAAGCAGGTCGCTCATCTGCTTATAGTTACGACTACATTCGCGGCTATATGCCACACCGTACCTCACCGTCACAGCTTCGCTCACTCGGGTTAGACCCGAAGTCCTGAAATGTACATCGGCAACACGCTCGACCCTATCCTCAACGGCATAGACAGCATTTCCTCCATTCATGCGGTTGATTGTGTAAAGGTTATCCCAATCAATCTGCGTATACCTCACATCACAATCGCGCCACGCTTGCTCGACCTCATCAGCCACATCGGTCGATGCGTAGTAGCTCGGCATATAGCGATAGTTATCGGGCAGTGGAGTCTGCGCATCGAACCAAGCAAGGGAACTATAACTGCGCCGGCCAACCTCCGCACCGAGTGAGGCCCTCAAAGTGGTACTCTCGCCCAACCGCGCCTCATACGTGGCAACTACCGAGGGTAACATCGAACGCCGCACATTGGCATTGCGCATTCTACCCGCCTGCAAGCCCCACGATGGATTATAGAGATTATTGCCCGTAAGCCGGAAGGCCTCCTGCGAAGATGCGGAGCGCATACCCCGCTCCGATGGAGCAAAGAGCGTTGTCAATGCGACCCTATGCCGACCTCTCCATCGTTTTGCAAGCGAGAAGCCCAAATCTACGCTATTGGTATAGACGCCATCAACGTGTAAATCCAGACCCGTGCGGCCTGCAACCATTGCTGCCAGCGACCACCCTCGGCCCAGGCTCTCCTCTACCGAGGCCCGGACACCTCCGTTATATCCGCGTGTGGAGAGCATCACTCCCACCATCCTACGGGCGAACGGCTCGGCAAAGTCGGTGCGGAACTCATAGGCACCACCACGTCCACAATCGGTAACACGCTCGGAGGTTGCAACACTCGCCGTGGAGATATGTGCAAGGCCGAGTCTCGAGAGTATTGCCTTTGCGTCCGACCGCAGTGGCACCCCGTCAAGTGTCAGCCCTCGTTCGCGATAGCCGACACCACGCCGCGCAAATCGCACAAACGAAAGGCTGTAATCCGCGGCATCCGAGAAGCCATCCTCACCCCTCTGCAACACACGATAAAACACCGATGAGTCCGCCTCAAGCATCGGGCGAACCTCATCGGTAAAGTATTTAGATATATGGTAATCCTCATCGAGGCTCTGCGCCATAGCACCCAATCCACACACAGAGAGGATAAGTGAGAAGATAAACCTACGCACTAATCCGTACTCACTATGTGGCAGGTAGCGCATACTCCCTGCTACTCCACGTGCAACAACACGTCAGCTAACAGATCCCAGAACTTGCGTACCGTAGCGATCTCAAGACGCTCGTCAGGCGAGTGGACACCTCGCAAGGTCGGGCCAAACGAGACCATCTCCAATTCTGGATACTTCTCGAGGAAGAGGCCACACTCCAGACCTGCGTGGATAGCTCTCACCTTCGGCTCCACGCCAAACAGACGCTTATAGCTCTCAACCGTAGTGGCCAACAGGCTCGAATCGGGATTGGGGGCCCAGCCGGGATAGCCGTCTGAGTGGGCCACATCAGCACCGGCCAACGCAAATACCGACTCCACGGTCTGCATTGCGTAGGTCTTGGCACTCTCCACCGAGGAGCGTTGCGAAGAGGTCACAACAATCGAATCTTCACCATCGAACTTCACCGAGGCGAGGTTTGTGGAGGTCTCGACCAATCCGGGAACGGCAAACGACATTGCCAATACTCCGTTAGGTACGCCCACCAGCGCATTGACCAACGCCATCTGCGTCTTCTCATCCAGCACGGTCGGCACCTCGGGCATCTCGTTGAGCGTAATCTTAAAGTTTGGCTCCGTAAATTGGAACTCCGAGCGTACATCCTCGGCAAACATACGATAACGCTTCACGAACTCCTCCTTCAGACGTACAGGAACTCCAAAGATAGCATACGCCTCGCGCGGAATGGCATTACGCAGATTACCGCCACAGAAGTATCCCAGGCGCATCTGGTAGCTCTGCTGTGCATCCCACAGCAGACGTGCCACAATCTTATTGGAGTTGGCTCTACCCTTATCTATATCATCTCCCGAGTGGCCACCGAGCAGATCCGAAACATCTACACGGAACCATACGTAATTCTTCGGTGCCTCCTCGGTACGGTAGTGGAACGTAGCCACAGTGTCAATACCACCGGCACAGCCGATAAATATCTCGCCCTCATCCTCCGAGTCGAGGTTTATCAGATATTTGCCCTTGAGCATACCCTCTCCAAGCTCGAACGCACCGGTCAGGCCCGTCTCCTCATCTACGGTGAAGAGTGCCTCGATGGCTCCGTGTTGCAGGCTCTCGTCCAACAACACCGCCAAAGCCGCTGCCATTCCGATACCGCAATCGGCACCAAGCGTAGTACCCTCGGCCTTGACCCACTCGCCATCTATCTTGGTACGGATAGCGTCATTCTCGAAGTCGAACTCCACATCCGAATTCTTCTCGCATACCATATCCATATGCGACTGTAATACCACCGTAGGACGGCTCTCGAAGCCCGGGGTCGCACCCTTATAGATAACCACATTACCGATCTCGTCCTTGCGATAGTCAAAGCCATGAGCCTCTGCAAAAGCGATCAAAAATTCGATAATTTTACCCTCCTTCTTCGAGGGGCGCGGCACGCGCGTAATATCGTCAAATTGCTCCCAAACAACTTTGGGATCGAGTTCTCTGATTGTCATAGTTTATATTGTCTGTTAAAAATTTACAACTGATACAGAAGAGCCACAGCCGTTGCCGAGACTCCCTTCTCCTCACCCTCGAAACCGAGGCGTTCGGTGGTGGTAGCCTTCACCGACACACAATCGACACCGATACCCATAGCCGTTGCCAACTCCGAGCGCATCGAGTCAATATGAGGGCGCAGTTTGGGTCGCTGCATAGCCACCGTACAATCGACATTGCCAACCTCATAGCCGGCCTCGTGAACAAGAGCCGTAACCCTGCGCAACAACACGCGAGAGTCGATACCCTTGAACTCGGCCGAAGTGTCGGGGAAGTGCTTGCCGATATCGCCCAATGCCAACGCGCCGAGCAGTGCATCGCACAGTGCGTGAATCAACACATCGCCGTCCGAGTGGGCAATACACCCCTTGTCATGCGGAATCTCGACTCCGCCGATAACCAAACGAAGTCCCTCGCCCAGAGCGTGGACATCATAGCCGTGACCTATTCTAAAATTCTTCATAGTACCACAAAGATAGCGCAAGGTATTGGAAATTCAAAATTTCTCTTTGCTATTTGCTCTCTCATCGCTCATATATCAAAAAAAGAGCCACCGCTTCGGGTGGCTCAATTCGTAATTTTGAGTTTGGTCGGGTTAGAACTCAACCAAAGCCTCACCGGTCATCTCGGCAGGCTGCGGCAGACCCATCAATTTGAGCACCGTGGGAGCCACATCAGCCAGGATACCCTCCTTAACCGACTTCACGCGATCCGATACAACCACGATGGGCACCGGATTGAGCGAGTGTGCCGTATTGGGCGTACCATCGGGATTCACTGCGTTATCGGCATTACCGTGGTCGGCAATAACAACCACCTCATAGCCATTTACCTTCGCAGCCTCAACGACCTTCGAAACGCACTCATCAACAGCCTTAACGGCCTTAACGATTGCATCATATACGCCGGTGTGACCTACCATATCGCCATTCGCAAAGTTCAGGCATACAAAGTCATACTTCTGCTCACCGAGAGCACCAACCAGCTTATCGGCAACCTCGTATGCGCTCATCTCGGGCTGCAGGTCATAGGTAGCAACCTTCGGCGAAGCTACGAGGATACGCTCCTCACCCTCGAACTTCTCCTCACGGCCTCCGTTAAGGAAGAAGGTTACGTGTGCATACTTCTCGGTCTCGGCAATACGCAGCTGGCTCAATCCGAGCGAAGATACATACTCACCAATGGTGTTGGTCACATTCTCCTTATCGAAGAGGATGTGCAGACCCTTGAAGTTAGCATCGTAGGGAGTCATACAGCAGTAGTAGAGCGGCAGGGTGTGCATACCCTCGGCCGGCATATCCTCCTGTGTGAGCACCTGCGTAAGCTCGCGTGCGCGGTCGTTACGATAGTTAAAGAAGATAACCATATCGCCCTCCTTAATCTGACCCTCGGGCTTGCCATCTGCACCCACGCGAACGATAGGCTTAACGAACTCATCGGTAACACCCTCGTCATACGACTTCTGCATCGAAGCAACCATATCGGTCGAAGGCTCTCCCACACCATTCACGAGCAGGTCGTAGCCAACCTTAACACGCTCCCAACGCTTATCACGATCCATAGCGTAGTAGCGACCAACAATCGAAGCAATCTTGCCTGCTGACTGTGCCATATGAGCCTCCAAAGCCTCAATAAAGCCCTTACCGCTCTTGGGGTCGGTGTCACGACCATCCATAAAGCAGTGAACATAGGTATTCTCGATACCATAGTGCTTCGAGATATCGCAGAGTTTGAAGAGATGCTCAATCGAAGAGTGTACACCACCATCCGACACAAGACCCATAAAGTGAACATTCACCCCATTTGCCTTTGCATACTCGAAGGCCTTAACAACCTCCACATTCTGCATAATCGAGTCGTTAGCGCAAGCGCGGTTAATCTTCACCAAATCCTGATAGACCACGCGGCCCGCGCCGATATTGAGGTGTCCAACCTCAGAGTTACCCATCTGTCCGTTGGGCAGACCTACGTTCTCGCCATCGGTACGAAGCAACGAGTGAGGATACTTCTCGGTCATCTCCGAGATATACTCAGGCTTCACGGTGTAGATTACGTCTGCGGCGGTGTGATTACCCTCACCCCAGCCGTCAAGAATCATCAATAATACTTTCTGTGCCATACTCAATAATATCTTATTTGTCATTTTATCAATTACTTAAGTTTCTCCCAGATAAGAGACATTGCCTTATCGACCGCAGCAGTAAGGCCAATAACATTCTTACCACCTGCCGTAGCGAAGAATGCCTGACCGCCACCGCCACCATTAATCTCCTTGGCAGCCTCGCGAACAACGGCACCTGCATTTACGCCCGCCGCTACGATATCGTCACCCAACATAATCGTCAGGGTCGGCTTATCTCCGTAGCTCGATCCGAGCACAAACACCAGCTTCGTTGAGCGTGAGCGCATAACGTATGCCAAATCCTTGACAAACTCACCCGGACGGTCGGTCATAACCTTCACCCACAATGCACCATCGCGCTCCTCAGCCATCTTGAGCAGCGAATCTGCCATAGCAGCTACCTGCTCCTTACGCATCTGCTCAACCTCGGCAGCCATCGACTCATTGCTCTCGACCAGCTTCTTGATGGCAGCTACAATCTGTGTATTGTGGAGCGTCTCGCCGATAGTCGAAATCATATCCTCCGAAGCGTAAATCAACTCCTCGGCAGCACTACCCGTAACAGCCTCGATACGGCGTACACCTGCCGAAATTGCGCTCTCGTTCACGATACGGAAGAGTCCGATATTACCCGTAGCAGAGGTGTGGGTACCACCACACAACTCTACCGAGGTACCGAACTTGACCATACGCACCTTATCTCCATACTTCTCGCCGAAGAGCATCATTGCACCTGCTGCCTCGGCCTCCTCCTTGGTAGCCTCGCGGTTCTCCTCGAGGGGGTGGTTCGAGCGGATAGATGCATTCACCAGACGCTCAACCTCGCGCAACTCCTCGCGCGTAACCTTCTGGAAGTGCGAGAAGTCGAAACGCAAGTAGCCCGGTGTCACGAGCGAGCCCTTCTGCTCAACGTGTGAGCCGAGCACCGCACGCAAAGCCTCGTGCATAAGGTGAGTAGCTGTATGGTTATTGGCAGCCGACTGACGCTGCTCTGCATTTACAACAGCGGTAAACTCCACCTCGGGATTCTCCGGAAGCGAGGTTGCGATGTGGATAATCAGGCCGTTCTCCTTCTCGGTAGCAACGATATCCAGACGCTCGTTTACACTCTCAATATGTCCCGTATCGCCAATCTGACCACCCGAGTTACCATAGAACGGGGTCTGGTCAAATACCAGCTGATAGGAGGTCTTTCCCTTTGATGACACGCGGCGGTAGCGGGCAATCTTCACCGGAGCGGTGAGCTGGTCGTAACCCACAAACTCACTCTGCTTAATGGGGAAGAGCTCCACCCAGTCATCGGTATCGACAGCCGAAGCGTTACGCGAACGCTCCTTCTGTGCCTGCAACTCCTTGCCGAACTCATCCAAATCGACACCCACACCCTGCTCCTTAGCGATAAGCTCCGTGAGGTCGATGGGGAATCCGTATGTATCGTAGAGCAGGAAGGCATCCTTACCCGAAATCTCGTTTTTACCGGCCTTCTTGGTCTGTACAATCACACCGTCCAGCAGGTTAATACCCGTAGCCAGAGTGCGGAGGAACGAAGCCTCTTCCTCCTCGATAACACGCTCAACGAGCATCTGCTGTGCCTTCAGTTCGGGGAACTGTGCACCCATCTGCTCAACGAGCGTAGCCACCAACTTGCAGATGAAGGGTTCGTTGAAGCCGAGGTAGGTATATCCGTAGCGCACGGCACGGCGCAGGATTCGGCGGATAACGTAGCCAGCCTTCACATTCGAGGGGAGCTGACCATCGGCAATCGAGAATGCGATTGCGCGGAGGTGGTCGGCGATAACTCGCATAGCCACATCGGTCTTCTCGTCCTGACCATAGACCTTGCCCGACATCGCCGAGATGCGCTGGATGGTGGGCTGGAAGACATCGGTATCGTAGTTCGACTTCTTACCCTGCATAATCATACACAATCGCTCGAAGCCCATACCCGTATCAACGTGCTTCGCGGGCAGCGGCTCGAGAGAGCCATTAGCCTTGCGATTAAACTGCATAAATACAAGGTTCCATATCTCGATAACCTGCGGATGGCCCATATTGACCATCTCTCGACCCGAGATTTTTGCCACCTCGGCCTCATCACGCAGGTCGAAGTGAATCTCGCTACAAGGGCCACAGGGTCCGGTCTCGCCCATCTCCCAGAAGTTATCGTGCTTGTTGCCGCGGATGATATGATCCTCGGGCAGGTACTGCTTCCAGTAGTCATAAGCCTCCTGGTCGAAGGGCACACCATCCGACTCGCTACCCTCGAAAACAGTAGCATACATACGCTCCTTGGGCAGGTGATATACCTCGGTGAGCAACTCCCAAGCCCACGAGATAGCCTCCTGCTTGAAGTAGTCACCAAATGACCAGTTACCCAACATCTCGAACATAGTGTGGTGGTAGGTATCGTGTCCTACCTCCTCCAGGTCGTTGTGCTTACCCGACACACGCAGACACTTCTGGGTATCTGCCGCACGGGGATACTTGCGGGGTGCATTACCCAGGAAGATATCCTTAAATTGGTTCATTCCGGCATTGGTAAACATCAATGTCGGATCGTTCTTGACAACCATCGGAGCCGAAGGTACGATGGCGTGGCCCTTACTCTCGAAGAAGTCGAGAAAAGCCTGTCTGATTTTGTTTGATTCCATTGTATAATTTTTATGCTGATTATTTCGTTCCTAAATCAATTTGCAAAGATACATATTTTCGCTAAATTTGCATCATCAAACTACGTTTAATTTGAGAAAATGGAGCAAA
>JBGUTM010000047.1:0-2038 GCA_045133075.1 Alistipes sp.
CAACCTTCTGGAACTGGAAAGGTGCACAGTACAAGTTCAACTTGATTGATACTCCGGGACACGTGGATTTTACCGCCGAGGTAGAGCGTTCACTCCGTGTACTCGACGGCGCTATCGCTGCCTTCTGTGCAGTAGGTGGTGTTGAGCCTCAGTCTGAGACTGTATGGCGCCAGGCCGACAAGTACAACGTTCCCCGTATCGCTTATGTGAACAAGATGGACCGTTCGGGTGCCGACTACTTCTCTGTAATGCGTCAGATGAAGGAGATTCTTGGTGCTAATCCCTGTCCTGTGACAATTCCCATCGGTGCCGAGGAGAAGTTCCTTGGTGTTATCAACCTCATCACTATGAAGGCTCTCGTTTACAGGGATGGCAGCCTTGATTACACTGTTGAGGAGATTCCCGCAGAGATGGTTGACGAGGCTAACCAGTGGCGCGAGCACCTTCTTGAGAAGGCTGCCGATTTCGACGAGGAGTTGATGATGAAGGTTCTTGAGGATCCCGAAAGCATCACAGAGGAGGAGATTATAGCTGCTATCCGCAAGGGTACACTTGCTATGGAGATTACTCCTATGACTTGCGGTTCTTCGTTCAAGAACAAGGGTGTTCAGCCCCTTCTCGACTTTGTATGTGCATTCTTGCCTTCTCCTCTGGATACTGCTGCTGTTGAGGGTATCAACCCCAAAACAGACGAGACCGAGCTCCGTAAGCCCAGCGAGGATGACAAGACATCGGCTCTTGTGTTCAAGATTGCCACAAACCCCTTCGTAGGTCGTTTGATTTATGTTCGCGTTTATTCAGGTAAATTGGAGTCGGGTTCATATATCTTCGATACACGTTCAGGTCGCAAGGAGCGTATCTCTCGTATGTTCCAGATGCACTCTAACAAGCAGAACCCCATCGAGGTTCTTGGTGCAGGTGATATCGGTGCCGTTATCGGTCTTAAGGATGTTCGCACCGGTGATACACTTTGCGCAGAGGATGCACCCATCGTACTCGAGTCTATGTCGTTCCCCGATCCTGTGATTTCAATCGCAGTTGAGCCCAAGACTCAGAAGGATTTGGACAAGCTCGCCAACGGTCTTGCCAAACTTGCCGAGGAGGATCCTACATTTACCGTGAAGACAGACGAGCAGTCGGGCCAGACAATTATTTCGGGTATGGGTGAGCTCCACTTGGAGATTATCATCGACCGCTTGAAACGTGAGTTCAATGTAGAGTGTAACCAGGGCCGTCCTCAGGTTAGCTACAAGGAGGCTATCACAGAGACCGTTCAGGTTGACGAGACATACAAGAAGCAGACCGGTGGTAAGGGTAAGTATGCGAAGATACTTGTTGCCGTTGGTCCCGCCGATGAGGACTTCAAGGAGGGTAACCTTCAGTTCGTTAACGAGGTTAAGGGCGGTAACGTGCCCAAGGAGTTTATCCCCTCGGTACAGAAGGGCTTCCAGACCGCTATCAAGGCCGGTGTTCTCGCAGGCTATCCTATGGAGTCGTTGAAGGTTACATTGCTCGATGGTGGTTTCCACCCCGTTGACTCTGACCAGCTTTCGTTCGAGGTTTGTGCCATCCAGGCATACAAGAACGCTTGCTTGAAGGCCAACCCTGTTCTTTTGGAGCCTATTATGCGACTCGAGGTTGTTACTCCCGAGGAGAGTATGGGTGATGTTATTGCCGACCTTAACAAGCGTCGTGGCCAAGTAGAGGGCTTTGAGACAAGCCGCACCGGTGCCCGCATCGTTAAGGCTATGGTTCCCCTGTCTGAGATGTTTGGTTATGTGACATCGTTGCGTACCATCACTTCGGGCCGTGCTACATCGTCAATGACATACGACCACCACGATCAGGTGAGTGCTTCTTTGACAAAGCAGATTCTCGAGGAGTTGCAGAAGTAATAAACAAAATAACGCCTGCCGGTTAGCGAATGACTCTTAACCGGCAGGCAATTATGAATCTTATAAACAATTAAAAAGACGATGAGTCAGAAAATTAGAATCAAACTTAAATCCTACGATCACAACTTGGTTGACAAGTCGGC
>JBGUTM010000048.1:0-8045 GCA_045133075.1 Alistipes sp.
CGTATTGAACTTTGATGAAGATATAACCGATGCCCCCTCCGCTAATCCGCTGGGCGCGATAGATTTTAACAACTTCACTGTTCGCAAACAACTCTCACTGTTGCAGACTCTGCGCACAATCAAGGCGGCCGAGACCGATGACCGTATCAAGGGTATCTATATACATCCCACAGGTGTAGGCTCGATAGATATGGCCGGTATCGAGGAGATACGTGCCGCTCTTGTCGAGTTCAAGAAGAGTGGCAAGTTTATCATCTCATTCAACGAGGGATACAACCAGGGCCTCTACTATCTGGCCTCTGTGTCCGACAAAATATACCTCCAACCCGAGGGTAGTATGTCGTGGCAGGGCCTCTCTTCGGTGCTGGTGTTCTATACAGGCTTGTTTGAAAAATTGGGCATTGAAGTCGATATCTTCCGCCCCACAGCCTGCAAGTATAAGAGCGCCGTGGAGCCTTACTTCCTCAAGAAGATGTCACCCGAAAATCGCCGTCAACTCTCCGAACTTGGGGATTCGGTGTGGGAGGTTATTGTCGATGCAGTCAGCGAGGCTCGCGGCATCGACAAAAAGAACCTCAACATCTTGGCCGATAAGCTCGCTGTATCACTTCCCGAGGAGGCTCTCAAACACAATTTTGTCGATGGTCTTATCTATGAGGATCAGATGAATGCGGTATTCGCAGAGTTGGGCGTAGAGCTCAATGAAGAGGGTGAGTGCGAAAAGGTTACTCTGGGTGAGTATGCAGCCCAAGTTGTCGATTTACAGAACATCTCGGCCGATAAAGTTGCTGTGGTCTATGGCGAAGGTCAGATTCTCGATGGCGAAGGTGAGCAGGAGGCTATCTATGGTCAGACGATGGCCGAGACTATCAAGTCGGTACGTCTGGACGATAAGGTCAAGGCTGTAGTTCTGCGTGTAAACTCTCCGGGAGGCTCGGCCCTGGCAAGTGATGTTATCTGGCGCGAAATCGAGCTGCTCAAGGCCGAGAAGCCGGTAGTTATCTCGATGGGTAGCACTGCAGCAAGTGGAGGTTACTACATCTCGGCTCCGGCAGATGTTATCGTGGCGAATAAGAGTACTTTAACCGGTTCGATCGGAGTCTTCGGTATGATAACGAATCCCAATAAACTGATGACCAACAAGCTGGGATTGAGCTTCGACTCGGTATCAACCAATGCTCACTCTACTCTCGGAACCCTCGGACACAATATGGATGCCACGGAGCGAGCTGTAATTATGAAGAGTGTAGATAAGATTTATACACGTTTCACCTCGCTGGTGGCAGAGGGTAGAAATCTTCCGCTCGAGAAGGTTCTCGACATTGCGGGAGGCCGAGTATGGACAGGTGTTCAGGCACAGCAGATAGGTCTGGTCGATACCCTCGGAGGTCTTGATAATGCCATCGCTCTGGCAGCCGAGAAGGCAGATCTCAAAAACTATCGTGTGGAGGAGGTGCTCAGTACGGAGGATCCCTTTACGACACTTCTTACAAACTTTGGAGTAAAGGTTAAGGCAGCCATTCTCAAGGAGGAGTTGGGCTTGGATACCTATACGCAATATAATAAGGTAAAGAGCGTTGTTTCACAAAAAGGTGTAATGGCGATTATGCCTTACGAAATAGAGTTCAGATAGGGTCTATGCAAAAACTTGTTACAGGACTGCTCAAGAGCATCGTACACCCCGAGACGGGCGAAAATATTGTCGATGGAGGCTTTGTCGAGAGTGTTACCGCCTCGGAGGAGAAGATTACCATATCGCTACTCTTCAAGAAGGCCCGCGATCCCTTTGCCGTCAAGATTAAGGGACAGGTACAGGCTCTGCTGGAGGGTAGGTTTCCACAGTTGAAGGAGGCCATAACGGTATTTATCAAGGAGGGTGCTCCGGCCAAGCCGAAGGTTGAGAAGCGCACCACAACGGGCGCAATCCACAATATCATAGCCATCGCTTCGGGCAAGGGTGGAGTCGGCAAATCGACCGTCACGGCAAATTTGGCAGTCACCTTACGCGATATGGGTTATAGGGTAGGTCTGCTCGATGCAGATATCTATGGCCCTTCACAGCCTAAGATGTTCGGTTGTGAGGGTTATCTGCCCGATGCGCAACAGATTGATGGATTTGATTACATTGTTCCGGCCGAGGTTGCCGGGATGAAGCTAATCTCAATAGGTTTCTTCATCAAACCTACCGATGCACTTATCTGGCGTGGTACGATGGCTTGTAATGCCCTGCGACAGCTTATCCACCAGACCCTGTGGGGAGAGTTGGACTACCTGCTTATTGACCTGCCTCCCGGCACGGGAGATATCCACCTCTCGATTATCTCGGAGTTGAAGATTTCGGGAGCGGTGATTGTATCAACACCCCAGCAGATAGCTGTGGCAGATGTCGTGCGCGGCGTGGAGATGTTCCGCAACGAGAATGTAAACATTCCAGTTTTGGGTATTGTCGAGAATATGGCGTGGTTCACTCCGGCGGAGTTGCCCGAGAATAGGTACTATATCTTTGGGCGCGGCGGTGCGGAGCAATATGCTGCGGAGTGTGGGGTTGATTTCCTCGGATATATACCTATTATTCAATCGGTTATGGAGGGTGGTGATAGAGGTCTACCTGCTGCTGCGAGTGATTCTGTGGTGGGGGATTATTATCGACAGATAGCCCAAAAGGTTGTTGAAAAGATGTAATTAAGGTGTTGAAAACAGGATAGTAAGTTGTGGTAAAATTGATGCCTAAAAATTTGGAAAAGGAGAATTGCTGATTATACAAACCACCTCACCGAAAAAGCAAATTTTTTTATCATTTTCTTTCGCCATACTTATCACAAAATTTCAACCCGCAAATGTTGATTTTTTAACGATGTTAATTTGTTTATTTCTTTTTCTACGTCTGTTCATAATAGAACATAAAAGGTTGGAAATAAAAACATTGAAACTATAAATAAGTAACAAAAAGAGTAAACGGTGTCGATAAATAAACCTCAAAAAAACTTATTGACATTATCGACAACCATTATAATTATTCTTTCTAATTAAATTTATAAATAAGTAAATAATAAAAACTAAAAAAGAATGGTCGATAACTTTGCGGAGCTTCGTTCCGAAATCGAAAAACTTAAGCGTGAAAAACGAGCCGTAATAATGGCGCACTACTATACCCGTCCCGAAGTTCAGGAGGTAGCAGATTTTCTTGGAGACTCGCTGGCCCTTTCGGTCCAGGCACAGAAGTGTGATGCAGATATTATCCTCTTTGCGGGTGTGAACTTTATGGCCGAGACTGCCAAGGTACTCTCACCCGAGAAGAAGATCTTGATACCCTGCCCCGAGGCGGGTTGTTCGCTTGCCGAGTCGTGTAATGCGGCCGAGTTTGCAGAGTTTAAGAGACAATATCCCGGTCATCTTGTGGTATCATATGTAAACACATCGGTCGGCGTGAAGGCTCTGACGGATGTATGTTGCACATCATCAAATGCGCTGAAGGTTGTGGAGTCGATACCTGCGGAGCAACCTATAATCTTCGCTCCGGACCGCAATCTGGGCTCATATATCAAGAAGATGACGGGTCGAGAGAATATGGTGCTCTGGAACGGAGCCTGCCACGTCCACGAGGAGTTTTCGTTGGAGAAGATTCTTCAGCTCAAGGCCGAGCATCCTGCGGCAAAGGTTGTTGTGCACCCCGAGTGCCGCGACTATATCGTTAAGGTTGCCGATTTTACCGGTTCGACTGCTGCTATTTTGGATTATTGCGGCGAGTGTGGAGCCGATGAGTTTATAGTGGTTACCGAGTCGGGTATCTTGGCAGAGATGCGCAAGCGTTACCCCGAGAAGAGCTTTATTCCGGCACCTCCCGAGGATGAGGCCTGTGCCTGCAACGAGTGCCGATATATGAAGATGGTAACTTTGGAGAACTTGCGCGACTGCCTGCGTGACGAGAGCCCCGAGGTGGTTATCGATGAGGCTACACGTGCAGCTGCCGAGTGCTCGATTAAGAATATGATAGCGATAAAATAGATTTTTTATATCTCTATTTTTACGAATAACAAGGAAGAAAAGAATGGATAAATATATGAAGAGACTTTTTTTGACAATTGCAGCTGCGCTGATTTCGGTCAGTGTGTTGGCTGATGAGGGTATGTGGCTACTACCCTACATCCAGAAGATGAACATAAAGGATATGAAGTCGAAGGGTTGTCGCCTATCGGCTGAGGATATCTACTCTATAAACCATAATTCGATTAAGGATGCAATCGTAATCTTTGGTAACGGTTGTACGGGTGAAGTGGTATCGGATAAGGGACTTCTCTTTACCAACCACCACTGCGGTTATGGCTCGATTCAAGCTCTCTCTTCGGTGGAGCACGACTACCTCAAATATGGCTTCTGGGCGAATAACCATGCCGAGGAGATTCCGGCTCCGGGTCTTACCGTGCGTTTTATCCGCCAAATTTCGGATGTTACAGCCCAAATCGTGGGAAATATCCCCGCAAACGTGAAAGAGGTCGAGCGAAATAAAATAGTGGCTGAAAACGTAAAAAACCTCCAAAAAGAGATAGAACAGAAAAATCCCGATAAGCAAATCCTGATAAAATCTTTCTTTGGCGGAAATCAATTCTTCTCTTTCGTTATTGAGACCTTCCGCGATATCCGCCTGGTGGGTACTCCCCCATCATCTATCGGTAAGTTTGGTGGCGAGACCGATAACTGGATGTGGCCTCGTCATACGGGCGATTTCTCGGTATTCCGTATCTATGCAGATAAGGATAATAAGCCTGCCGATTACTCCGTAGATAATGTTCCCTATAAGGCCGAAAAGTATCTGAAAGTATCGCTTAAGGGGTATAAGGAGGGAGATTTTGCGATGGTTATGGGCTTCCCGGGATCGACACAACGATATATGACCTCATACGAGATTGATGATATGCTCTCGGTGTCGAATCCTAACCGCATCTTTATCCGCGGTGAGCGTCAGGCAATTCTCAAGAAGGATATGGCGGCAAGTGACAAGGTGCGTATCCAGTATGCCTCGAAGTATGCCCGTTCATCAAACTATTGGAAGAACTCTATCGGTATGTCGCGTGGTCTTAAGCGCCTTGATGTGAAGTCTAAAAAGGAGGAGCAGGAGGCTGAGTTCACGGCTTGGGCATCGCAGTTTACCCTTGCAGATGATCCTCGCTATGCCGAGGCTCTTCCTCTGATTAAGGGTGCTATGGAGGGTAAGTCGGCTATCGACCACGATCGCCAATATCTGCAGGAGGCATTCCTTACGGCAGTCGAGATTATTACCCCAGCCCGTATGGTTGTGCAGGCAAAACTCTCTCCAAAGAAGTTTGCAAACGAGCAGGAGATAGCAAAACTTATAGACCAACTCTCGCAGTGGTATAAGGATTATAATGTGGAGACCGACCGTAAGGTGGCAAAGCGTATGCTCGCCATTGCGCGTAATAATATGAAGGAACTCCCTGCGGTTTATGATGTTATTAATCGCGACTTTGGTGGAGATATTGATGCTTATGTCGAAAATCTCTACAATACCTCTATATTTACCGATGAGGCAAAGGTTATCGAGGTGGTGAAAAATCTCTCTTCGGAGCCTATTGCGACTATTACGTGTGACCCTGCATCGATACTCTTCCTCTCGGTGCACACAATGTTTAAGCAACTCGGCTATAGTCGAAAACCCTTTGTGGAGCAGTATGCCGAGGGTCATCGCCTCTATATTGACGGCCTGATGAAGATGAAACCCGAGAAGGCGTGGGCTTCGGATGCTAACTTTACCATTCGTCTCACCTACGGACAGGTGCTTCCCTACACCCCACAGGATGGTGTGCGTTACAGCTACTATACGACACTCAAGGGTGTTATGGAGAAGGAGAATCCCGAGAATCCCACAGAGTTCTTCGTTCCCGAGAAACTCAAGGAGCTCTACGCTGCACGCGACTATGGCCGCTATGCAAATAAGAGGGGAGAACTCCCCGTGGCGTTCCTGTCGAACCTTGATATTACGGGAGGAAATTCCGGCTCGCCAATACTCAACAGCCGTGGCGAACTTATCGGTCTGGCCTTTGACGGCAACTGGGAGGCTATGTCGGGTGATGTGGCCTTTGAGCCCGAGCTGCAGCGCTGTATAGGTGTCGATGTGAGATATGTACTCTTTGTTATCGATAAGTTTGCAGGTGCAAAGTGGCTTATCGATGAGCTCGAGATTGTGAAATAATTAAAGTAACTCTCAAAAGGGTAAGAGTTATCCATTTGGGGCAATATCAATGAATAAAAACAGTTGTGAATAGTCGCATAAATTCCAAATTTTGTTTAATTTCGCTGATTATAGTAGAGAATAATTATCACCACTTAAAACAATAACAACCTCCAATTATGAAGACCGATATTGAGATCGCTCGTGAAACAAAGTTGAAGAATATCAGTGAGATTGCCGCTCAAGCAGGCATCCCCGAAGATGAACTGTTTAACTACGGAAAATACATTGCCAAGGTTCCATATAAGTTGATTGACGAGAAGAAGATCGCCAAGAATCACCTTATACTCGTCACCGCCATTACTGCAACAAAGGCCGGTGTGGGTAAGACAACCGTAAGTATCGGCCTCGGTATGGGTCTTAACCATATCGGAAAGAGAGCTATCATCGCTCTTCGTGAGCCTTCGCTTGGCCCCTGCTTCGGTATGAAGGGTGGAGCTACGGGTGGTGGCTATACTCAAGTGTTGCCATCGGAGGATATTAACCTCCACTTTACCGGCGATTTTCACGCCGTTACATCGGCAAACAACCTTATTGCAGCATTGTTGGACAACTACCTGTACCACAACCGCTCAAAGCAGGTTGGTCTAAAGCGTGTGATGTGGCGCCGCGTACTCGATATTAACGATCGCGGATTGCGTAATATCATCTCGGGTCTGGGTGGCTCGACAAACGGCATACCTACGGAGACCGGCTTCGACATCACCCCCGCTTCGGAGATTATGGCAATCTTGTGCCTTGCCCGCAATGTGGAGGATTTGTATGTTCGCATTGGCCGCATCGTTCTTGGTGTACGCTATGATGATACCCCGCTTACCGTCAATGATCTCGGTGTTACGGGAGCAGTTGTTGCCCTGTTGAAGGATGCCATCAATCCCAACCTCGTGCAGACAACCGAACATACCCCTGTAATTATCCACGGCGGCCCGTTTGCAAACATTGCACACGGCTGTAACTCGGTTATTGCAACCAAGATGGCGATGTCTCACGCTGAATATACCGTCACCGAGGCAGGATTCGGTGCAGACCTCGGTGCCGAGAAGTTCCTCGATATCAAGTGCCGTCAGGCCGAGCTTAAACCCGATCTTACGGTGCTGGTGGCCTCTACCCTCGCACTCAAGATGCACGGCGGCGTACCCGAGACCGAGATTAAGCTACCCAATCCCGAGGGCTTGCAACAGGGATTTGCAAACCTTGACCGCCACGTGGCCAACCTCCAGAAGTTCGGCCAGACGGTTTTGGTCTGCTTCAACCGCTTTGCAAGCGATACCGATGAGGAGATCGAGATGGTTATCAAGCACTGCGAAGAGCGTGGTGTGCGTTGCGTAATCAACAATGCCTATGCCGAGGGAGGTGCTGGTGCTGCCGATCTTGCACGTGCAGCCGTAGAGCTTATCGAGACACAACCCTCAGCACCCGTTAAGTATGTGTACGACCTTGAGGATAGTATTATGGATAAGATTACCAAGGTGGCCAAGAATATCTATGGTGCCGGCTCTGTGGTGTTTGGCCCCAAGGCCAAGAAGCAGATCGAGCTTTTGGAGAAGTGGGATATGGGCAACCTTCCGGTATGTATTGCCAAGACACAGTTCTCGTTCAGTGCTGATGCTAAACGCTATGGTGCCGTGGAGGGCTTCGAGATAAATATCAAGGATATCGAGCTCAATGCCGGTAGTGGCTTTATCGTAGCTTTGGCCGGTGATATTATGCGTATGCCGGGCCTCAGCAAGACTCCACAAGCGGGCAATATCCGCCTCGCGGAGGATGGCTCCGTAGAGGGTCTTATATAGTATTATAT
>JBGUTM010000049.1:0-2156 GCA_045133075.1 Alistipes sp.
TCTCCATGCACAACCCCGCCAACAACATCTACTTCGACAGCAGCAATTCTATCCCCGTGGGTATCAGCAACCGCCACCTTATCACCAAATTCATCGCGGCACCGCCGGCTGAAGGCATCTTGAGTCTGCGTCTGACCACAACCGATGATAGGGGCATCTCGAAGAACCACTCGGTGGCTATCGCCCGCGACTTCAAGGCGGGACACGCCTACGATATCGTGCTCAGATTCTCCGACCACGGAGCAGTGAATGCAGATGTCTCGGTTGGCGAATGGGAGCGTTTCGGCACAGACATCAAACAGGAGGTCTCGATCAATATGTACTACAATATGAGTGTCTACGAGAAGGCCAACTGCTATATGATTACCTCGGCAAACTACGGCTACTGCTTTGATGCTACGGTTAAGGGCAACGGCAACGGAGAAATCGTAGGCGTGAACGACACCTCGATCAACCCAGGATATATCGACATTCTGTGGGATGACACGCCAGATGTGGTGATTGACGGCGTACCTCAGAAGACGCTCAAACTCGCCTCGCACACCCTCTCTCAGGGTCGAGTGATGTTCGATGTGTTGGGAAATCCCGACAACAATGACGACAAGCGTCTGCTGGCCGAGGGTAATGTGATAATCGCAGCCTACGACCACGAAGGCGGCAATATCCTCTGGACTTGGCATATATGGATTACGGACAAGGTACGCGACCAGAACTACGCCAACGGTTTTGCCGTTATGGATCGCAATCTGGGAGCCCGCTCCTCGAAGAAGAGTGAGGGAATACAGACCTATGGTTTGCTCTACCAGTGGGGTCGCCACACTCCGTTCCATAAGGATATACACCACACCTCCAGCACCGCAAGAGTCGATGCCGCAACAGCTGTAGCTAATCCGACAGTGCTCTACGGAAGTGGTCAGGTACACTGGTTGAGCGATACCTATGAAGAGACTATTGCCAATGCTCTATGGGGCTGCCACCACGGCGGTAGCCACCTCGACCCCGAGAAGACAATCTACGATCCCTGCCCCGCAGGATATCAGGTTGCCAATACCCGTATCTGGGAGAACATCTCGAACTATGAGAAGGCCAACGGATTCACCTCTGAGGGTGTCAATCTCTCGATTTCGTCCAATGATGTATGGTACCCGATGCAGGGCTACATCGAGGCTGACGGCAACTTTGTGGAAGAGACCGCACTACACCTATGGTCAAGCTCGGTGTCGCACGAAAGCGCCCAAGAGTCGCCATACCTATTGCGCTACCTTGCTTCGGGTGTGAGCGATATCTACGATGGAGATATCTACCGCACCCACGCACACCCCTTGCGATGCATCAGCTCCAACACCAAGGCTGTAGTGCATAATCTGAGTGCTTCGCAAACTGCAAACTGCTACATGATTCACCAGACGGGCTACTACAAGTTCAAGACCAACGTGCGCGGTAACGGCGTAGGCAGTCTGCTACCCATCGGTGGTACGACCACAGCCGAGATTAACGGCGGTCTCTCGGTAACAATAGCTCCGGCCAAGGTCGATATACTATGGTGGCAGGGCGACTTTGTCGAGACTGCCGCAGGCGTGAGCTCGCCCGAAGATTTCATCGACATAGAGTTCCTCGATGGCGGTATCCCCGACAGCGAAGGATATGTCACCTTCCAGGTCGAGAAGTTCCACAAGGGTAATATCATCCTGGCAGCCTACGACTACGATGGCGAAATACTATGGACTTGGCACTTCTGGTTCACCGACAAACCGGCGGATGTTCTCTCGGGTAACTACACTATGCAGGATCGCTTCTTGGGAGCGACCTACGCCCCGACAATCTCGGGTTCGAGTATCTCATTTGCCTCAGAGCAGGAGCGACTGGCCACATACGGTTTCTACTATCAGTGGGGACGCAAAGACCCCATCATCGGTCCTCCCTCTACGGCTGCTGGCACCGAGAGTGGCCCATCCAGCACCTCGGCATCATCTGCTTGGTGGGTTAAGGACTTCGCTACGGGAGAGTGGAGTCGCCGCACCACTATCGACATTGCCGACTCGGCATCAATACCCGATGTTACGCGCAACCCGATGACCTTCTACCGCAGCCAGACCGCCGCAGGTCGTACATCGAGCCAGTGGTTCCCCGCCTCGTTCACAGATGGATATACCAAT
>JBGUTM010000050.1:0-4184 GCA_045133075.1 Alistipes sp.
TGAAGCTCCCCTCGGTGCCGAGTGTTTCGGCTCCGCAGCACGTTCAGCAGGTTTCGCGTAACGATTCGAATGTTTTGCGCCGTGTGGTTGGGACTTCGGAGGTGAGAGCCGCCGGTGCCGGGCGATGCTATGTTTCGACAAAATCAATTTCAAGACTCTGTGTCGGCAGTTCGCCATCGGGCTATGCTATTCGTATGCTCTGCCGACTGATTATTTAGCCATAGACAATAAAAACACAACATTCCCGACCTCGTGTGAGGTGTCGGGGAACCTTATTTATTGTCAAACGCTTAATAATCAATCGAAAATGGATAAAACACTTTTTTGCGAGGCTTTGTATGCCTTGCCTGATAACATTATTGTAAAACGCCGCAAGAGCGTGGTGAAGCCCGTTGTTGCAATCGCAATGGGTGCATTGGTAGTAGTGACCGGCTACTCTCTGCCCGAGGGGCCCTCGACCGCCGATTGGCACTCAGGATTGTTGCTTTTGGGTGCGATTATTGCCATCGTGGGCTTTGTGTCGCTGCTCGTGAGATTGTTTGGTAGTGAGGGTCGCCCTTGCCTTGGTGAGGCCGGCGAGCCGCTGAAGATTACCGAGCTCTCGTTTGCCCGTATGCAGATGCGCGATGTGATGTCGGCTATTGATAACGGCGATATGGAGGCTTTGTTGGCGGTGCCCACCTCGCAGGTGGCAGCCGTGACGGTGGCTCTGTGTCGCACCTCGGATGGCAAGTTTGCCGTATGCCAGCCCTTCGAGTATGTCGAGTTGGAGTACCGCCCACTGCGTGAGGCTAAAATTTTGAAGAGATAGAAAACTTATGATAGGAGGCGAGAATTTCCTTTTGGTCGGAGCACTGCTGCTCATTGTGGCCGTATTTGCCGGTAAGGTGGCGTACCGTTTCGGTGCGCCAGCCTTGCTGCTATTCTTGGGTGTCGGAATGTTCTTCGGCTACAACTTTATATCCTTCGAGTCGGCCGAGCTGGCGCAGTTTGTGGGTATGATTGCGTTGTGTATCATCCTCTTCTCGGGTGGTATGGATACCCGCTTTTCGGAGGTGCGCCCCGTCCTCTCGCCCGGCGTGATGCTCGCTACGGTGGGTGTTATGCTTACGGCCTGTATCCTGGCCGGATTTGTGTGGTTGGTGGCTCCACTGCTCGGAATTACACTAACCTTCCCATTTGCGTTGCTGCTGGCCGCCACGATGTCTTCGACCGACTCAGCTTCGGTATTCTCGATCTTGCGTACCAAGAAGCAGGGATTGCGCGAGAATTTGCGTCCTCTGCTTGAGCTGGAGAGCGGAAGTAACGACCCGATGGCATATATCCTCACCGTGCTGCTCGTGAGTATCCTCGCAGGTAGCGGCCGTGATGGAATGTCGTTGGGTGCGAGCCTCTTTATGTTCTTTGTGCAGATGTTTGTCGGATCTATGCTCGGCTATGGATTCGGACGTGGTACAGTGTGGGTGATCAATAATATAAATATCGCCAATCGAGCCCTCTACTCGGTACTGCTGCTGGCATCGGTGTTCCTCACATTCTCGTTCACCTCGCTGCTACAGGGTAACGGCTATCTGGCCGTATATATCGCCGGCCTGGTGGTCGGAAACAATAAACTGATGCACAAGCAGACCCTAACCACATTCTTCGACAGCTTTACCTGGCTCTGTCAGGTGATTATGTTCCTCGTGCTGGGTCTGCTGGTCAATGTTGGAGAGTTGTTGCAGTTTGATATCATCATTCTGGGCTGTATGGTCGGAGCCTTTATGATTCTGGTGGCACGCCCCATATCGGTATTTGCCTGTCTGGCCCCCTTCCGCCAATTCTCGATGAAGGCACGCCTCTACATCTCGTGGGTAGGACTGCGCGGTGCCGTGCCCATCATCTTTGCTACCTATCCTGTGGTTGAACATATCGAGGGCGCAGAGCTGCTCTTCAATATCGTCTTCTTCGTGACGCTGATATCAATGGCGGTGCAGGGTACTACGGTGAGCGGTATGGCTAATGCTCTCGGCCTGGCATATGAGGAGCGCGAGAGCTCCTTCAAGGAGACCTTCCGCGAACGTACCTCGGCGGCGTTTACCGAGGTTGAGGTCAATCGCCAGATGCTCGTCAGTGGCGACAGATTGAGTGAAATACATCTGCCCGATAATACTCTTGTGGTGATGATATGTCGCGATGGCGACTACTTTGTGCCGCGCGGAAATACCGAACTTGTCGAGGGAGATAAACTGCTCATTCTCTCCGACCGTAGTGATGAGCTCGACTCGCAGTGCAAAGAGCTCGGTATCGAGGAGGTGCTCAAGTTCTAATTGATTGGGATAATGACCAATTAAAAGAGGCGTCTAACAAGGTAATTTCAGCGTTACGCTTGTGCTTTTCTGCACTTCGCAAGCCTTAAATCCTTATTGCTATACAACTTATAATCACAAAGCGTGTGTCCAAAAACTTGTTGGACACACGCTTTGTGATTAGCCAAGTATTTATCTTTCGCTATCTTTGGCCTTTGAGTACCACTCTCTCGGCCACGGAACGCAGATATTTGGCAGTCTCGGCATCGAGAGTTCCATTTGCCGTATGCTTGCCGAAGGGCTCGCCGTAGATGGTCAGGTAGGACACTGCCGCTGCGAGGTATGAGCCGGCATATGAGGGGTGTGAACCATCCTTGACGTATAGCTCGATATCGGGACGCTCGCGGCGTACAATCTGCCATGCGGGGCCCTGCTGTGCAATCTTTGCATCTATGGTTTTGGCCTCGATATCGACAACCTCATTGAGTCGAGTCTGCATATGCTCGAAGCTGGCGAAGAACGAGGGATACTTATCCACCAGGGGAAAGTCGGGCTTACGCAGGTGGTTGTTACCAAACTTGCGACCCCAGGTCAGGGCGATTACGGGTGTCACTCCGGGGTTGTGTTTGCGTACCCAGGCGGCGATGTCGGTCATACCCTTCAGAGAGCCATAATCATCCTCTGTGCCCGAGAATACGCGCTCGTAGCTTTGGTCTTGCAAGAAAACATAGTTGTAGCCGCCCTTCTCGACAGCCTCGACCGTGGGCTCATAGACCATATGCTTGGTCATCGTCCAGCCTCCCTTCTCGGTCATCCAGCAGTCGGTGTAGTGACCCTCGCTGAGGGCAATCTCCTTGAAGATGTAGGGGTAGTTATTATAATAGGTATAGCTGTTGCCGATAAAGAGGATGCGGGTGGTGTCGCGCATCTCCACCTTGGGGAAGATGGTGATCTGGGTATAGCGGTTGCCTCCCGAGATGTAGCTTGCTCCAAGGTGAGCCTCTTTCTGACGAATGCGCACCGAGATTACCCCCTTCTTTATGGCCTTTTGCAGGCGGAACGATTGCCAGAAGTATTTGCTGCTTGAGTTCTTCGATGTGCTGAAGTTGCAGCCATCCTCCTCGGTGGGCATCAGCGGTAGCCACTTCTTGCCATCGAGATACTCCACTCCAAAACGATGTCCGGTACCGGTGGGGTAGGCGTGTACGGGGCACCATATATCCACTACGGAACCTTTGTCCAGATTTTCGACCTGCAGCTCAAATATCCAGCAGTCGCCCTCTCGGGTGTTGCTACAAATGGGTTCCGATTTTTGGGTAAGGCTTGGTTTTGCGATGGGATTGCTGCTTTCGAATCGAATCCAGGCATTCTCACCAAATGTAGAGGCATATCGACCATCCTTCAGGAAGTCGGCTCCAGATGCCTCGGCTTTGTTTTGTGGAATAAATCTCCATTCGGTGTGTTTGGTCTTATCTTGGGCAAAAAGCATTGCCGGTAGCGCGATGATAATCGCAAGAGTCAGAAAAAATCTCTTCATCATGGTAATTTTTTGTGGTTTTCATACAAAATTAAGTATTATTTATAAAAAAATAGCCTAAAAATGTACTTTTTTTGCAGATTGTTTTTGGAAATTAAAAATTTTATCTATCTTTGCACTCGCAAAACGAAAGATGGTGGATTCATCTAAGGGCTAGGATACCTGCCTCTCACGCAGGACATAGGGGTTCGAATCCCCTATCCACTACAAAGCAAAGCAGTCAGAAATGACTGCTTTTGTTTTTTGCGTATATGAAGGGGGAGGTGAGGGGTGTCAGTTTGTTGCGCCTCGGGCGTCTTGAGGCTTCTACCGCCGCTACCGCCGTTCGAAACCTCCGGTGTGATAGGGGGCGGAGCCAC
>JBGUTM010000051.1:0-1455 GCA_045133075.1 Alistipes sp.
ACCACTTCGGCGTACTTATGGAGAAACTACTTTCATTATTATAATATGGGAAACAAAAAGTATCTATTTTTTGATATAGACGGCACCCTTGCTGCTGGTGGATATGGTAATACATATATTCCCGAATCGACCAAATTAGCCCTCAAAAAACTGCGTGAAGCGGGTCATTTCCTCGCTATTGCTACGGGTCGCTCACAGGCAATGGCGTATGACTATATGTGTGAGCTCGGCTTTGAAAATATGGTCAGCGATGGCGGTTATGGTGTTACGATAAATGGCGAGCTGATAGAGATTACTCCGCTTGATAAAGAGCTGGTTATCAAGGTTATAGATGAGTGTGAGAGTAAGGGTGTTCCGTGGGCACTTCAGCCTGATAATACAATCTATCGCAGCGCTCCCGATAACCGTTTTGAGGAGTTTACGCACGATGTCTATATGCAGACAAAGGTGGTCGAGGGGCTTGATCCGCGCAAGTGCGACATTATCTATAAAGCCTATATCGCCTGCTACGCACCGACCGAAGATACTCTTGAGAGCCTTAAGAGTGTGCAGTGGGGTAGATTTCACAAGGAGTACTTCTTTGTTGAGCCGACAGATAAGGCCTATGGTATTCGCCGCGTAATGGACCACTTCGGCGCAGACTACTCGGATGTAATTGTCTTTGGCGACGCCGCAAATGACCTCTCAATGTTTGTCGATGGCTGGACCAAAGTCGCAATGGGAAATGCTATCCCCGAGCTCAAGGAGTGTGCCGATTATGTGACTACTGATGTGGATAAGGATGGAATTTATAACGCGTGCGTAGCGCTCAATTTGTTCGAAAGCGAATAGAAAGCGAATAGAAAGCGAATTTCTGCGTTACTCTTGACTCGAAAATCCTCACATACGCTTTAGTATGCTGCGGTTTTCTCGCCTTCGAAAGCCTTGAACTTCATCTTTCTATTCGCTTTCTCGGTAGTATTATTTAGGATTAAATTGCAGTGGCTTTTGCTACTGCTTTTTTTACACGATGCCCCCGCAACTACACCACTCTGACGATAAAGAGGTGCGTATTGAAAGCGGTTGGTGAATATTAACTTGACCTATGCTGCGTAGCAACGCCCCCTTTACAGAAAGGGGGTTTGGGGGATAGGTAACACACGTATCCTCGCAAAAGAAAAAATCCATCCCTGTTTGGGATGGATTTTCTACTTTTGCGGAGGATACTGGATTCGAACCAGTGGATACCTTACGATATCGGCAGTTTAGCAAACTGCTGGTTTAAGCCACTCACCCAACCCTCCGTACATCTTATTTTTAAGAGCGTACAAAAGTAAGCCTTTTTTCTTAATCTGCCAAATTATTTGCAAAATTTTTTCAAAAATAGTGTTTGCCCGATATTTGTACCTCTTATATATAGGAAATCTTAAGAAAAATTTGTAATTTTGCACGAATTTATAGTTATGAAAGAGAATA
>JBGUTM010000052.1:0-1643 GCA_045133075.1 Alistipes sp.
GTGTCGGCCTGACCCCTTTCGTCAAAGAGCATCACGACCATTGCCGCTCCGTAGCGGCGTACCTTACGAGCACGCTCCAGAAAGAGTTGCTCACCCTCCTTGAGCGAGAGTGAATTTACGATACACTTGCCCTGCGAGAGACGCATACCCCTCTCCAGGACCTCCCACGATGATGAGTCAATCATCAGCGGCACACGCGAAATCTCGGGCTCGGCACCTATCAATCGCACAAAGCGACCCATAGCCTCCACGCCGTCTATCATACCGTCATCCATACAGATATCGACCACTTGTGCACCCGCCTCGACCTGCGCACGAGCAATCGAGAGGGCCTCCTCATAGTTGCCTTCGCGAATAAGTCGAGCAAACTTTGCCGAGCCGGCCACGTTGGTACGCTCGCCGATGTTTATAAAATTGCGCTCGGGGGTCACCTCCACCTGCTCCAGACCACTCAGGCGGGTGATATGTCTGCGCTCGGGCAGTGGACGAGGGGAGTATTTGCCGATACGCTGTGCGAGTTGTAGGATATGTTCGGGAGTAGTGCCGCAACAACCACCCACGATATTTACTAACCCTCGGCGCATATACTCCTCGACCTGGTCGGCAAACTGCTCGGGTGTCTGGTCGTAACCTCCCTCCACGTTGGGAAGTCCGGCGTTGGGGTGTGCCGAGATGGGGTAGTCGCTTATCGCTGCAAGTCGCTCGAGGAATGGGAGCAACTGCTTGGCTCCATAGGCACAGTTGAAACCTATGGATAGGGGTTCGGCGTGTGTTACCGAGGTGTAGAAGGCCTCGATGGTCTGGCCCGAGAGCATACGACCGCTGGTGTCGGCAAGGGTGCCCGAGAGCATCACGGGTATCGCGCGCCCGCGCGTATAAGAAACCTCTTGCAGTGCATACAAGGCCGACTTGGCGTTGAGTGTGTCGAAGATTGTTTCGATAAGAATCAAATCTGCACCACCATCCATAAGGCCCTCTATTTGAGTCTTGTATGCCTCTGCAAGTTGCTCGAACGAGACCTCGCGCCTGTCGGGATGCTCTACATCTATGGCTATCGAGGATGTCTTGCTTGTCGGGCCTACCGAGCCTGCCACAAAGCGAGGCTTTTGGGGGTTGCGTTCGGTGAAGCTGTCGGCCACCTCGCGGGCAATCTCGGCACTGCGCCGTGCAATTTGGTAGGCGTACTCCGAAAGGCCATAGTCGGCCAACGATATAGCATTGGCGTTGAACGAGTCGGTAGAGATGATGTCGGCCCCGACCGAGAGATATTTTTCGTGAATGTCGACTATAATGTCGGGACGAGTCAGTACAAGGCAGTCGTTGCACCCACGCAGGTTATGTTCCCACGCTGCGAACTTCTCGTCCCGAAAATCCTCCTCCGAGAGATGATAGCCCTGAATCATCGTGCCCAAACCTCCATCGAGTAACACTATGCGCTCGCGGAGTATCTCCTTTATGTTGTTGTTAATCACTGCTCTATAATCTTGATTTCGAAAAGTTTACCCCAATTCTTACCCGTGACGAATATGCGCTTGTTCTCGTTGTCGTAGGCTATGCCGTTCAGCACATCGGTCGAGGGTGTATGTTCGCTCTGGGGGAGTAGCCCCGCAAGGTCGATAACTCCCTCGACAATACCCGTCTTT
>JBGUTM010000053.1:0-2293 GCA_045133075.1 Alistipes sp.
TGTCTGTGGCAAAGGGCCAGACAGGTATGGCACTGGGTAATGTCCTCGGCTCCAACCTCTTCAATATCCTCTTTATCCTCGGTGGATGCTCGATGATTACACCCCTCACCCTCGGCGATATAGATGTCATAGATATATCAATGGTGGTGCTCAGCGCAGTACTCCCCTTCATCTTCGCCTTCACCTTCAAAGGCCGTAAACTCGACCGTATCGAGGGCGCAGCAATGGTGCTGATATATGTCGGATACGTTGCTTGGCTGATTTCAAAGGTCGTGTAGCCAGCTATTCGGCTTTTTATGCCTTTTGAAAAAGGTGCCCCAAAATACTTTTTTTCTTTGTCGCTTTTAGAAAAAAGCTCCGCAAAACCTTTCAATCGAAACTGCGTTTCGAGGAACTTGACAACGTGAGAGTTTTGTGGTTTTGTGTGCGAGGCTTTGGTTGTCTGCGACAATGGTTCAAAATGAAATGAGCGACCTTTTGTAAGTAAACTTCCAAGGTCGCTCATTCCATTTTGCACTATCCTTGCGGATACCTCAAACCCTCGAAAACAAAAAACTGATGTTTTTTAATTCGCAATTTATAAAAAATACGCCGCGGGTACCTAAATTATCAACTGACGAGAAGCGAAGTTTACTCCGATTATGCCTTGCAAGGAGGAAGAAAAACCACGCTGGGGGTTAATTATTCATTTGGCTATTGCCATTAAGCAGTCGCAGACTGCGCTTCCATTCTATGTCTTTCTATGCCATTCTTAAACCGCACTTAAAAATAATTTTGAATTTTGAACTTTGAACTTTGAATTTCATTATCTTTGCGCCCGAATTTAGAATTAGTTAGGTTAAACAGACACATTTATGCAGTTAAAGAACACTATCGACTTCCGACCTAAACTTATTACAAGCCTTCGAAACTACAACAAATCGAAGTTCACCTCTGACCTTATGGCGGGTATCATCGTGGGTATCGTGGCTCTGCCACTCGCCATTGCATTCGGTATCGCTTCGGGTGTGAGCCCCGAGAAGGGCCTTATCACGGCTATTGTCGGCGGACTTATCGTCTCGCTACTCGGTGGCTGTAATGTTCAGATTGGTGGCCCCACGGGCGCATTTATCGTTATCGTCTATGGCATCATCGCCAAGTTCGGTATCGAGGGCCTTGCACTGGCAACCTTTATGGCAGGTATTATGTTGCTGCTGATGGGTGTATTCAAACTCGGCTCGGTCATCAAGTTTATCCCCTATCCGATTGTTGTCGGCTTCACGGGTGGTATCGCGCTGACAATCTTCACCACACAGATTAAAGATCTTTTCGGTATGCAGATCGCCGAGGTGCCGGCAGACTTCCTCTCGAAGTGGGCTGTATATTTCCAACACCTCAACACGATCAACCCCTATGCCTTGGCTATAGGTGTTGTGAGCATTGCAATCATCGCCTTGATGCCGAAGGTCTCGCGCCGAGTGCCCGGCTCGTTGGTGGCTATCGTACTGATGACCGTTATCTCGTTCCTGCTGCGTAAGTATGCCGGTGTGACATCTATTGAGACTATCGGCGATCGCTTTACAATCAATGCTACACTGCCGCGCCCCGAGGGCCTCTCGTTCAATATGGAGACTATAAATATGCTCCTCCCCGCGGCATTCACCATTGCCATACTGGGTGCTATCGAGTCGCTCCTGTCGGCTACGGTGGCTGATGGCGTTACGGGCGACCGCCACAACTCCAATACGGAGCTTATCGCGCAGGGTGCTGCCAATATCGTGGTGCCCCTCTTTGGAGGTATCCCCGTGACGGGTGCCATCGCCCGCACGATGACCAATATCAACAATGGTGGTCGTACCCCCGTGGCCGGAATTATCCACGCCGTGGTGCTGCTATTGATTCTGCTCTTCCTCTCGCCTCTCACAAAGCATATCCCTATGGCGTGTCTGGCAGGTGTACTGGTTATGGTCTCTTACAATATGAGCGAGTGGCGCACCATCCGCTCGATGATGCACAACCCCAAGTCGGATGTTGCGGTGCTTATCACTACGTTGGTGCTGACTGTGATTTTCGACCTCACTATCGCTATTGAGGTAGGTCTGGTTATGGCTATCCTGCTATTTATGAAGCGTGTGATGGCGAGCACACAGATTACCGTCATTCGCGATCAGATGGATGTGCACCACGATGGCGAACGCCACGATGAGCAGCTCACCATCCCCGAGAATACCGAGGTCTACGAGATTGAGGGTCCCTTCTTCTTCGGTATCGCCAACAAGTTTGATGAGGCTATGCGCCGCGTGGGGGGCAATAA
>JBGUTM010000054.1:0-3407 GCA_045133075.1 Alistipes sp.
CTCCCTCCTTGCCCAGAATCTCAACCAGCTCGCCGGTGGGCAGCTTGGCATCATCATACCACTCGGCCACACGCACCACCACCTTCTGACCATCCTCGAGTGCAGGGTACTTTTTGCGTGAGAGAGCGATGTCTACGGGGATACGGCGCGAGTCGGTTAGCGCAAAGGCGAGAGCCTTCGAGTGTATATCCACAATGCCGATATAGGTGCGATTGCTACGCTGTAAGACCTGTGTGATCTCACCTTCGGGTGAGCCTCCACGCGAGTGGTGGGTGATAACTATCTCCACACGGTCGCCATCCAGCGCGGTGCGCGTATTTCGCGGGTTGATAAAGATATCCTGCTCCATACCCTCGACCGTGACGAACATCGAGCCCGAGGCGGTCATCTGTGCCGTACCCTCATAATGGGGTAGGTTACTCTTCGAGAGGCGATATTTATGCGAGGAGTACTCCACGATACCCTCCTCGACAAAATGGTCGAGAATGGCCTTTGTCAGGTCGCGTCCATCGCGGTCGGCACCTCCCGATGCTGCTGCCAGATGCTTGAGCGTGAAGCTCTTCTCGGGCATCTCGCGCAGAAGTTGTGCCAGGAACGATGCTCGCTGCTCGAATGAGACTTTTATATTTTTGTTTCTCTTTTTTGCCATTTTACATTGTGAGTTTAAGTGTTAGCAGGTGCATAAACTCTACACCTGCCGTGATAGCCCTCTCATCGGGGCAGAACAGTGATGAGTGTGTTGTTCCCGAGCCGCCTACACCCAGACGATAGAAGAGCGAAGGGTAACGCTGCGTGTAGAAGCCGAAGTCCTCGGCGGTGGGTCGCAGTGCCAAATCGACACACTCAAATCTCTCGGCGGCCAGAGCACGTGCCGTAGCGGTCAGGGCCTTGTCGTTTACGACACAAGGGAATCCCTGCGAGATATCGACATTGGTCGAGGTTCTATGCTTGGTATCGACCTCTGACGCGATACGCTCTATCTCGAGTTTTGTGTCGTGGCGTACAGTCTCATCAAAGGTTCGCATCGTGCCCTCGATGTATACTCGGTCGGGGATGACGTTGGTGGCACCCTCGGCCACAACCTTGCCTGTGGAGAGAATCAGATCTTGGCCATTGAGGATATTCAGCCTCAAGATGAGGTCGGCAGCAGCAACCACCGCATCGCGCAGATCGCCACGCAGGGCTGCGTGACCGCCCTTGCCATTGATGGTAAAACGCAACTCGTCACTCGAGGCCATATACTTACCCTCGCGGAATCCGAATGTGCCGACCGGCAACTTAGGCTCCACGTGCTCACCGATGACGGCTTGAATATCATAACCCTCGAACGGCTCCTCGGCAAGCACAAGCGATGCGCCTCCGGGGTTACACTCCTCGCCCGGCTGAAAAAGTCCGAAGATGGTGCCTTCGAAGTCGCGCTGCGCGGCCAACTTGAGCAGAACACCATAGAGTACCGCAGCGTGAATGTCGTGCCCGCAGGCGTGCATAACGCCCTCACTCTCGGAACGCCACGCCACGTCTACCTCCTCGTGAATCGGCAGTGCGTCAATATCGGCACGCAGTACTACCGCCTTGCGAAGCTCTCCACGACCCTCTATGCGAGCGAGTATTCCCGTACCGGCTATGGGTCGGTGCTCGATGCCGGCCTCGGTCAGTGCCTCGGCAATAAATCGAGCCGTGCGCTCCTCGCGAAACGATAGTTCGGGGTGACGGTGCAGTTCTCTGCGAAATTCTATGGGTGTCATATTTTTAGTCAATTTGCGTTGCTACTTAAAAGATGTTTTTTGCGATTCGGGCTATCTCCTCGGTACGGCTCATCGTGTAGAAATGCAGCACGGGAACACCCGCAGCCTTCAGTTCGCGACATTGAGCAATGCACCACTCTGTACCAATCTCGCGTACTGCCTTCGGATTGTCGATGTGAAGCCTCACCTCGCGCTCCAACTCCTCGGGGATGGCAGTGCCAAAGATGCGGGGTAGAATCTCCAGATGACGCGCCACGGCAAGAGGTTTGATACCCGGAACTATGGGCACGTTGATTCCTGCCTTGCGACAACGCTCACGGTAGTCGAAGAACTTGGCATTGTCGAAGAAGAGCTGGGTAACCACGTAGCGGGCACCTGCATCAACCTTCTCCTTTAGGTGGGCGATATCCTCATCGAGCGATGTGGCGTCCAAGTGTTTCTCGGGATATCCTGCCACACCAATCGAAAATTCGGAGTGGTGACACACCTCTACCTCCCCATCGACAAACTCTCCGCGATTCATCGCCATAATTTGTCGCACAAGCTCTATGGCGTGGGCGTGACCCTGTGGGTGGGGTGTGAATTGTGCCTCATCGGGCGATTTGTCGCCACGTAGAGCCAATACGTTGTGCAACCCGAGGAAATCCATATCAATCAGTGCATCCTCGATATCGTAGCGCGACAGACCGCCACAAATAATGTGGGGTACGGTCTCGATACCGTATCGAGCGCGTATTGCAGCCGAGATGCCGACCGTGCCGGGGCGGCGGCGAGCAACGTGTCGTTCGATGCGGCCATCGGCAAGGGTCTGTGTGTGCATAACCTCGCGGTGGAATGTCACATCTATATATGCCGGGTCGAACTCTGCAAGAGGGTCTATGGCTCCGAAGACGCCCTGCGTACCATCGCCCTTGAGTGGTGGCAATAGTTCGAATGCGAAGCGGCAACCTCCCTCGGCTGCGGTTTGGGTTATGAGGTCTGCAACAATCATCTCTTCACGTTTTTAGGTAATAGTTTTGCTATCTGCTCGGGGGTCATACCTCTACGGCGGGCGTAGTCGAGCATCTGCTTGGTGTCGATGCGACCCACCGAGAAATACTCCGCATCGGCAAATATCAATCCGCAGAGCGACTCCTCGGGGGTAATCATATAGTTCTCGTTCAACTTCATTGCTGTTGTTATCTCGACCGCCAGCAGGTCAAAGACTTCGCGTTTGAGCGAGTGGTCGGGCGAGGCGGGGTAGCCGAAGGCCATACGCTTGCCTCGGTACTCACCGCGAATAATCTGCTCGGGCGAGAGTTGTTTGCCCTGCTCATAGCCCCACATCTGACGCCTTACGAAGGAGTGCATAGCCTCGGCAAAGGCCTCGGTCAGTCGGTCAGCAAGGAGTTTAGCCATAATCGAGCGGTATTCATCCTCGCTCTCGGCAAAGAGACTCTCTTGCAACTCCTTGAGCCCTACGCCGCCCGTCACGGCAAAGCATCCGATATAGTCGCTCTTGCCTTCGCGTTCATCCACGATATAATCCGCCAGCGAGAGATTGGCCTCGCCCTCGGTTTGGCTACGCAACATAGGCAGACTATGTCGGCGACCTTTGGTGTCGGTGACGATGATATCCTCCTTATGGCTTACGGCCGGGAATATGCCCACCACGCCTTGTAG
>JBGUTM010000055.1:0-3393 GCA_045133075.1 Alistipes sp.
CGAAATCCTCGTGATCGGGGTCGGTACAATAAAGTTTCAACTTTGCCTTAAGGGGAACACTATATGTGAGACCACGCTCCAAGCACTCTGTTATTGAATAGCGGGGAGGGTCGATGTAATAGTCCAAGAACTCCAATACAAAGTTATTCCTCGTATCGGTGATAGGGAAGTTCTCTGCAAATACTTTGTAAAGACCATCGTTCACACGTTTTTCGGGAGGAGTATCCAGTTGGAGGAAATCCTCGAAAGATTTCAATTGCACTTCCAAAAAGTCCGGACAGGGCATCGGATCTTTTATAGAAGCAAAGTTAATTCTTTGATTATCAGTTTTTAGCGACATTGTGAAAGAATGTTTTGTAACTACTTATTTTTTTAGGCACAAAAAGGTTAAGAACCCTATTATGGGGTTCTTAACCATTATACCCTTGTGCAGGGTTGGGATTGCTTACTTAAGCTCAATCTCGGCACCAGACTCCTCGATAGTCTTCTTCAAAGACTCAGCCTCTGCCTTAGCCATACCCTCTTTCAATGTGCTGGGAGCAGCATCTACAAGGTCTTTAGCCTCTTTCAAGCCAAGGCCACAAGCCTCTTTCACAGCCTTAACAACTGCAAGCTTGTTAGCGCCTACGCTCTTCAATACTACGTCGAACTCAGTCTTCTCCTCAGCAGCAGCGCCGGCGGCACCAGCAGCGGGAGCAGCAACAGCTACAGCTGCAGCAGCGGGTTCGATACCATATTCTTCTTTAAGGATTGTTGCAAGTTCGTTAACATCTTTTACTGTAAGGTTAACCAATTCTTCTGCAAGAGCTTTCAAATCTGCCATTTTCGTATAAATTTAAATTGTTTTTACTAATTAAATAATGATTATTATCTTTCACCGAGTGTTTTAAGTACTCCGTGGATGGTGTCACCACCTGATTGTAGAGCCGAAACAACGTTCTTGATCGGAGACTGCAACAAAGCAACAACCTCAGCGATAAGTTCATTTTTACTCTTAATGTTGATAAGAGTTTCGAGTTGATCAGCACCAACATAGAAGCTCTCCTCGGCATAAGCGGCCTTCAAAGCAGGCACTTCAGCCTTACCGGCAACGTCCTTAATCAATTTTGCAGGGACATTAGCAGTATTGCAAAGCAAAAGAGCAGTTGTTCCTTTCAAGCAAGGATAGAGGGGTGAGAAATCAATCTCCGATGCCTCTAATGCCTTGTGAAGAAGAGTGTTCTTCACAACAATCATCTTAACATCCTGCTTGAAACATTTAGCACGCATAGCATTGGTAGCTGCAGAATTCATTGCAGTAACATCTACCAAATAGAAGTGCGCATATTCCTTTATGACCTCACCAAGAGAGGCGATTACATTTACTTTATCTTCCTTCTTCATAGTTCAATCACATATTAGTCGATGCTCTTGGGATCAACACGCAATCCCTTGCTCATCGTTGTAGACAGGAATACACTCTTAACATATGTACCTTTTGCAGTAGAGGGCTTCAACTTGATGATTGTAGCCATAAACTCCTTAACGTTGGCTATGATAGCCTCGGGAGAGAAAGATGCCTTACCGATAGAAGCGTGTACGATACCCGCCTTGTCTACCTTAAAGTCTATCTTACCTTGTTTAACCTCTTTTACTGCCTTAGGTATATCCATAGTAACGGTGCCACTCTTGGGGTTAGGCATCAATCCGCGAGGACCGAGCACACGACCGAGAGCACCCAATTTACCCATTATAGACGGCATTGTGATGATGATATCAATATCCGTCCAACCACCTTTGATCTTCTCGATATATTCGTCAAGACCAACATAGTCGGCGCCAGCCGCTTTTGCAGCTTCTTCCACATCGGGCGTACACAAGCAAAGAACGCGAACCTCTTTTCCGGTACCGCTGGGGAGAGAAACAACGCCTCTCACCATCTGGTTAGCCTTACGAGGATCAACGCCAAGGCGTACGTCGATATCCACTGATGCGTCGAATTTTGTAAAGGTAATCTCCTTCAACAATTCAACAGCCTCGGTCAGTGAATAGGACTTAGCTGTGTCAATTTTTTCGGCTGCCAACTTTTGATTTTTTGTCAGTTTACCCATTCTAATCTAAATTTTTAATTGTTTCCAGGAAAAGTTCCACTTACACTGATACCCATACTTCTTGCTGTACCTGCAACCATTTTCATAGCTGCCTCTACAGTAAAGCAGTTCAAGTCAGTCATTTTCTCTTTTGCGATTGCCTCAACCTGTTCCCATGTAACGGTGGCAACTTTCTTACGGTTGGGCTCTGCAGAACCGCTCTTTATCTTTGCAATCTCAAGCAACTGAATTGCAACAGGAGGGGTCTTTACGACAAAATCAAATGACTTGTCTGCGTAATAAGTAATGATAACAGGCAAAACTTTTCCGGCCTTATCCTGGGTTCTGGCATTAAACGCCTTGCAGAATTCCATAATGTTAATACCCTTAGAACCAAGTGCAGGGCCTACAGGGGGTGATGGATTTGCTGCGCCACCTTTAATCTGTAACTTGATAAGTCCAGCAATTTCTTTTGCCATTGTAAAAAAAATCTATAAAATTAACAACATTAGAGCGATGTGTGGAAGCCGCATCACTCTTTATCTACTTGCATATAACCTAAATCCACAGGTGTACTGCGTCCAAAGATTTTAACCATAACTTTGAGACGTTTCTTCTCTGTGTTAATCTCTTCAATTGTACCATTGAAACCGGAGAAAGGACCTGAATTCACCTTTACAATCTCGCCAAGTGCGAACTCGAGTACATTCTCCTCGGGCACCTCCTGCAACTCGTCAACGGTACCCAATATTCTGTTTATCTCCGACTGACGGATAGGGGTGGGTTTGTCCATACCGCCCAAGAAACCCAACACATTGGGTGTGTTGCGCAACAGGAACGCTATTTCACCAACCAACTCCGCCTCAACCAATACATAGCCGGGAAGGTAGCTTTTCTCCTTCACAATGCGCTTGCCGTTGCGTACCTGCACCACCTTCTCAGTGGGGATAAGCACTTGTGACACATACTCGGAAAGACCGCGGAGCTTTACATCTGCTTCGATGTACTCCTTCACTTTGGCCTCTTTTCCGCTTATGGCGCGCAAAACATACCACTTCTTATTGCCTTCAGCCATTTATCTAAAATATTAGTTGGGATATACAAACTCCATTACAAACTGAAATGCCTGGTCCATTACAAACACAACCAGAGCAATCAGCAGAGAAGCCTCTAAAACAAGGATAGCTTGGCTCGTCAGCTGTTTGCGGGTGGGCCAAGTTGTTTTATGCACGAGCTCATTGTAAGACAACTTACAATAGTTTACAAATCTTTTCAGCATAACAAATTATTTTATGGCACGGGAAGAGAGGCTCGAACTCCCGAC
>JBGUTM010000056.1:0-4503 GCA_045133075.1 Alistipes sp.
TATCTTCGTTGTACCAATTCTTGGCCGACTTACGAATGCTGTTCACCGACACTTTATTATAATAATCCTCGGTAACGGCTTTTGCCAATATGTTGAATGCATCTCGAGGGACACCTTCAGCTGCACTTACCAACTCCTCAAATGCACTCTCCTGTGTAAAAATGTCTTTAATCAAAGAGTCGCTATCCGCATATCGCTCATTTTCAGCCAACATATGGTTTACGTGTTGAAATATCAAATTCCTAAAGAATGATAGTGCCTGTGCACGATTATTAGAGAAGACCATAAAGTCATCTAGGTTACAAGAGTACACATCTGCTCCCATCTCCAATCCATAATAATTTTTAGAATCGGTTTGCTGCTTAAAGTCAGAACGATGCTCAATAGCCGCTATCTTAAACACACAATTCTTTAATGGGCACAACACTCGTCTAAACATATCGGCTAATGCAATTTGCAACTCTGTGTTTAATTCGGCAAATTCATCAACCAATATCCAGATCTTGTGTGGCATTATCTCCCGCAAAATAGCCTCAAGAGTTTGATAGACTGAGGAAAAATCCATATAATCAACATCGTGTCCATCATTGAGGATACCCTCATATACCATATTGGTATCATCCAACGTAGTAGAGTGTGTAAATGAGGGTTTTTCAGATAGTGTCAGAGTATTATTATTGGCCTGTTTGGATGTATTTTGTATCTGTCGTTCGACTTTGACACTCCCAGATATTCTCTTATTATTGAGCAAATCTAACAATCCGTATAACAATGGTGTCACATTCGAAAGGTACAATTCCTTATGGGCATCATCCTTTGTTATGTAGTCTACGATTTGATTCCTCACCTCTTGAAGGATATCCGTAAATAATCTTGTTGCTCGTTGTTCGACCGGTATATCCTTATCAGAATACAGACTACCAGTAGAGCCAATCTGTCGAATATCTATAAATATGCAACAATCATCATTCTCGTTCTCAATAATGGATTTCAAGAAGCGGAGTACATGTGTTTTACCCGTTCCTCGTCTTCCATATAAAACCTGATTGTTTTCGCCACGCAAAATCGAAATTAATGGACCTATGTTCACAAAGGTCTTAACCAATATATCCTCATCCCCCTTATCCGCACGGCGAGGCATTCTCAATATAACATCTTTTACATTCATAATTATACGCTACGTAAGATATCTATATACTCTGATACAACTGGCCTATGCAGGCATTTGAAATAAGCACTCAACTACGATTAAATCCAGGCTCATAATAACGAAACGTAATATCGCCCAACACTACAACTCCTTCACGTAGGCTCTGCGGCGTTTGTGTTGGATATGGTCGAAGTCGGCGAAGTTGGCAAGGCTCTTATGGTTCGTCTCCAAAATGGCGGTAGTCTCCACACGGCGAATGCCATACTTGACAAAATGAGGCGTCATCTCGTTAAAAATCAAGGAGGTAACCCCCTTATCCTGGTAGTCCGGACGTACTGCTATCAACAGCAGGTCAAAGTCGGTCATCCGCTTAGCCTTCAACGCCTTCAATAGGTGATACCAGCCAAACGGAAACAAGCGTCCCCGACACTTGCGTAATGCCGCCGAGAGTGATGGCATTCCCAACCCAACAGCCACAATCTCGTCACTCTCATTGGCCACCATCGTCACAAAATCGAAGTTGAGCAACGGGAAATACATCTTGCAATAGTACCTCTTCTGGCGCGGTGTCATCGGCTGATAGTTATAGAGTTTCTGGTACGCCTCATCCAAGACATCAAAGTAGGAGTAGCCATACCTCTTCTTTAGCTCTCGAACGCCCTTAACCTTCACAGTATGGAGTTTTAGACGCTCCTCGACAAGATTAACCATACGCCTCATTCGCTCGGGAGCCTGCGCCGGAGGGGTTATCTGATACTCAATCCAGTCCGCCTCCTTCTCGAAGCCATATCTCTCGTAATGGGATACATAGTAGGGATGCGTGTATAGGCTCGCCATTGGTGCATTGTAGTCAAAACCCTCAATCAGTAAGCCCTGATGGTCGAAGTCGGTGAAGCCCACAGGACCATTCAGGCAGGACATCCCGCGGCCTCTACCCCACTCGGCAACGGCATCTATAAGAGCGCGGAACACCTCATAATCATCCACAAAATCAAACCAACCGAAACGGCACTTCTTCACCCCCCACGCCTCATTTGCACGGCGGTTGACTATACCCACAATACGGCCCACAATCTGATCGTTGCGATAGGCCATATATATCACAAAATCACACACTTCGAGCGCAGGATTCCGCTTTGGATCGAAGGTGTTCATCTCATCCAAAACTATGGGTGGACAGTAATAAGGATTATCCTTATACAGATCTATTCCGAATTTTACAAATCGGCGCAACTCGCGCCTTGTCGTCACCTCTTTAACGGTAATCTCATCTGGATTGGTCTTTGACATAAATATCCTCTTTAGGTCTCTTCAGTTTGGGTCTTTGGATCTGGGTCTTTGCCTATGTATAAAATACGTATGGGCGGAAGGGCTGTTGCCTATCTGGGGCTCTTCTCGGCCTTTTGTCGGAAGTACTCCAATGCGGGTGGGGCATCCCCTATCAAGCACTCATATTTATAATCCTTGCCTTGAACCCGCTCCCACTCCTCGCGAATCTTTTGCAGCTCCTTTGGGCTCTTATACAACTCGACAAATGTGAGGTAGATGGTCTTCGCGGCATTTATCATAGCCTTAGTTCCGATGGTGGTACTTCCGATAGATGCAAAGTGCCAGGTATGCCAAGCCATAGGGCTTACACAAGTCTCGACACGACAGAGAGGCACAACCTGCGAGACATCGCCCGTATCGTCAGAGCTACCACCCACAGCAGACAACTCCTCTTGGAATGGCACCACCTTATCGAATGCCGAGAGTTTAGCATCACCCTGCTGTCCGGCATTACGCCACAACTCCTCAAAATAGCCCCTCTCTTCGTTGGTAAGCATCACGCCACCCACCTTTTCGAGATTGCGTTGTGCCATTCGCGCAAGATGTGCGTTACACAGCACCTGATATGTGCCACTGATAAAGTTAGTTTTAACAGAGGTGCCGGTGCCCATCGCAGCACCTTCGGCTGCAGCCTGTGTACGCCTCAACAAATCCCTCAAGACCTCGGGGTCAGGATGGCGCAGGTAGTAGTAGACCTGTGCCTTGTCGGGCACGATATTCGGGGCCTCACCTCCATTGGTGATGACATAGTGCATTCTGCAGTCTGAACGAATATGCTCGCGATTGAGATTCATCATATAGTTCAACGCCTCCACGCCATCAAGTGCCGAGCGTCCCTCGTGCGGAGCCGCTCCCGCGTGGGAGCTCTTGCCCTCAAAGTCGAAGAAAACACCAATCTTGGCCGATTGTGAGTCGCGAAGGATTCGATTGCTCTGTGCCGGATGGTAAGAGATGGCACAATCCACATCATCAAAAAGGCCTTCGCGTACCATATAGGTCTTGCCGCCACCGCCCTCCTCGGCGGGGCAACCATACAACCTAATAGTTCCCTGGTGTCCCTCGGCGAGCCACTTCGACACCGCCACGGCCGCCGACAAAGCGCAGGTGCCAATGAGATTGTGGCCGCAAGCGTGTCCATAACCGCCCTTGACAATAGGGCTGTTTTGCGGGCTGGAGTCTTGCGACAAACCGGGTAGAGCATCATACTCGGCAAGCACAGCTAAAACGGGCTTACCCGAGCCAAAGGTTGCCACGAAAGCAGTCGGCATACCGGCAACGCCACGTTCCACCTTGAAGCCATTCTCTTCGAGGTGTTGTATAAGCAGTGCCGAACTTTTATACTCCATATAACCCGGTTCGGCATATTCGTAAATTTGTTTTTGAATCTTGTCGTAGGTGTCGAATTTTGAGGACAACCAATCAAGACCTATATTCGATATCACTAAGGCTGATACAATCAGTGTCTTAATCATATTTCGTGGCGTTATCTACGTTATTATTGCTAAATTTCAACCCAAATATACAAAAAAAATGGATAACTACACAACCAGGCTTCCGAAATAATTCACATACTTTTAACACTCAGCAACTTGTGAAAACTGAAATTTATATTAACTTTGTACTTGAAACATTCGATATATGCGGTCACCTTTTTACCGTCTATCGGACTTATATATAGGATTTATAGTAGTATGATTATACAATTTCTGTTTGTGCTTGCAGCCATCATCGTAGGTGCCAAACTCGGAGGCATAGGCCTTGGTGTTATGGGAGGTCTGGGTGTGGCTATTTTGACCTTCATCTTCGGTTTGGAGCCCACAGCCCCACCAATAGATGTGATGTTGATGATTGCCGCCGTAATCTCGGCCGCCTCCTGTATGCAGGCTGCGGGAGGCCTTGACTATCTGGTAAAACTTGCCGAGAGAATACTGCGCCGCAATCCGGCTCATATAACCATCCTCGCGCCACTCGTAACCTATACCTTCACCTTTCTTGCCGGCACGGGACACGTGGCCTACTCGCTT
>JBGUTM010000057.1:0-2798 GCA_045133075.1 Alistipes sp.
CCCCGAGCAGAAACGTAAGATTATCGGTGGTGAGTTTATCCGTGTATTCGAGGAGGAGGCTCGTAAGCTGGATGGTATCGACTTCCTCGGTCAGGGCACTATCTACCCCGACATCATCGAGAGTGGTACCAAGACGGCCAAGATGGTCAAGTCGCACCACAATGTGGGTGGTCTGCCCGAGGATCTGCAGTTTGCACTCGTTGAGCCGCTGAAGCAGCTCTTCAAGGATGAGGTTCGCGCTTGCGGTCTGGAACTCGGTCTGCCCTACGAGATGGTATATCGTCAGCCGTTCCCGGGTCCCGGTCTTGGCGTTCGTTGTCTGGGTGCAATTACCCGCGACCGCCTGGAGGCTGTACGCGAGTCGGATGCAATTCTCCGCGAGGAGTTCGCAAAGGCAGGTCTGGACAAGAAGGTTTGGCAATACTTTACCGCAGTACCCGACTTCAAGTCTGTAGGCGTGAAGAACAATGCACGCTCGTTCGATTGGACTGTAATCATCCGCGCCGTGAATACCGTGGATGCGATGACTGCGACCATCGAGCCTATTGATTGGGATATCTTGCAGCAGATTACGGCTCGTATCCTCGCTGAGGTACCGAACGTAAATCGCGTATGCTATGACCTCTCACCGAAGCCGAGCGCAACAATCGAGTGGGAGTAATCTTCAATTAAAGTAACAAAAACAAAGGGCTGCCGCAACTCAATGTCGGGCAGCCCTTTGTAGTTGATAGCCAATGCTACCCTACCAATCGACCTCTGCATCATTCATCTCGACAATAATGCCATTGCGCTTATCCTCGATAATCAGATACTCGACAGTTTTCTCCACCACCACCGGCTGGTTTTGAGCCGTAGGCTGTGTTTGTGTCTGCGCTGTCGGTGTAGGTTTCTGCGCGGGAGCAGGAGTTGAAACCGGAGCGGGGGCCGGCTTTTTGATCATCACACGCTGCTCGACCACGGTCGATTGCGTATAGTGGATTTCAATCTGCGCACAGCGCAACTCGGGAAGCACCTTACTCTTCAGATAAGCCCATACCTCGGGCATCTTCGCCAGGTGAGCCTCCTTCATAGCCTCGGTATGGTTGCCATTGATGATGTCAGCTGCCGCCTTGCGATTCTTCAACGAAGAGGCGTTGAGCATCGGCAGGCAATCCTTCCAGGTAGCCACGGCCGAAGAGGTCTCGACCGCAAAATTCTTCATCGAAGGGCACTGCGCTTTCAAGTAGGCCACAAAGGTATTCATACGCGCCTTAGCGAGCTTCAAGTTTGCAGCCTGGGAGCCATCAGGCGAGGCCCAAGCCTTGATTTTCACGGCCTTGACACACATAAGTGTATCCTTAAATTTGGCCATAAACGACTTGAGAGCCTTAATCTCTGCGCTATTGTCGGCAAACTCCTCCGACATCTTCGCCGAATTTATCGGAAAGTGAACAGTGAAGTCTGCCGCCTGCACCATTTTGCCTTTAACGAGGTATTGGCGTACTTCGTAGTTGCCATCCGTGCGCTTCGAGAGCAATACCGAATCGGGGCAGGATTTTGTTTTGCAGGCGTTGTTCTGCGCCACGGCACCCGAGCCGCAGCATAACGCCAGAATAAGAGCCGAAGTGTAGATAATTGTTTTCACGCTAAACGATATTATGGTTAAACATTACATTCTACACAGCACATTTCAACAATCACGCCATAACACAAAAAAAGGAGCCGGGCTTTTTAGTCCGACTCCTAAAATCATCTATTTCACGAAACCTACATACGCTCGGGGACATCAATACCCAGCAACTTCATTGACAGACGCACAACCTTCGCAACACTTGCGGCCAGACGAATACGCATAGCGCATACAGCCCTATCCTCCTCGCGAAGAATTGAGTGGTCGTGATAGTAGCCGTTGAACTGCTTTGCCAGCTCGTAGGTGTAGTTTGCAATCATCGAGGGTGCAAACGCCTCGCCTGCCGCAGCCACTACATTCGGATAGTCACAGAGGCTCTTGATGAGTTCCACCTCCACGGGCAAGAGTGTCGAGCAAGGCAGCGTGGTATCAATGCCAGCCTCGGCAGCCTTACGCAGGATCGAGCAGATACGCGCGTGGGTGTACTGAATGAATGGTCCCGTATTTCCATTGAAGTCGATGGACTCGCGCGGATCGAAGAGCATTGTCTTCTTGGGGTCTACCTTGAGGATAAAGTACTTAAGTGCACCCAGGCCCACCATAGTCGATACGGCGTTAGCCTCCTCCTCCGAGCAGCCATCGAGCTTGCCCAGCTCATCCGACATCTCGCGTGCAGTCGAAACCATATCTGCGATGAGGTCATCAGCATCGACAACCGTACCCTCACGCGACTTCATCTTACCCTCGGGCAACTCGACCATACCGTAGGAGAGGTGGTAGATACCATCGCTCCAGCCGTAGCCCAACTTCTTAAGGATGAGCTTCAACACCTGGAAATGGTAGTTCTGCTCGTTGCCCACAACATAGATTATACCATCCAGATTGTTGTCCTCGAAGCGGCGGAATGCGGTGCCGAGATCCTGGGTCATATATACCGAGGTACCATCGCCACGCAACAGCAGCTTCTGGTCGAGGCCATCCTCCGCCAGGTCAATCCATACCGAGTTGTCCTCCTTGCGGAAGAAGACACCCTTCTGAAGGCCCTCCTCCACGAGGCTCTTACCCAGCAGATATGTCTGCGACTCGTAGTATACCTTGTCGAAATCGACACCCAGAGCCTTGTATGTCACATCAAAGCCATCATATACCCAGCCGTTCATCTTCTCCCAGAGGGCATATACCTCGGGGT